>JAVBXV010000117.1 GCA_030824405.1 Anaerolineales bacterium
GCCGCCAAATGGCTATATCGCTGGACCTCCCCCAACGTCCCTTTCCAAAAGGAATTTTCCTTCGGCGGCGCTGGCACAAAAGTTGAAATCGTTTTATAGACGAAAGATAAGCACACCTCAAGGTATCTGTTCCCCAACATGACGAATAAACTTAATCTCTCCCGCCGTGACTTTTTGAAGCTTTCCGCTTCGGGCGCACTCGCGCTTGCTCTCTCCGAAATGGGCATTGACCGTGCTTTGGCCGCTCCCCCCGCCTCGCATGGACGAATCACATGGAGCGGCATTCCCCTCAACGATGCTCCTAGTTTCAACGCCAAGCAGATCAAACTCTTTGGCATTGATCAGGTCGTCAAATTGCAATCCGAGTTGGAAGGTGACGAAGGCTACGGCAATTCATTTAATAAAATCTGGTATCAAGTGGATGACGGCTATGTCTACTCTGGCTGGCTGCAGCCTGTTGAAACCGATCTCAACAAACCTGTTTATCAAATTCCCGCGGCGGGACAGTTGGGCGAGATCACCGTGCCCATGAGCGAAACAAAACTAGTCCCCTACACGTATGCAAAAACTGGCTATCGTTTGTATTATGGAACCACGCACTGGGTCAAGAAAGTAGTCGTTACGCGTGACGAGAAAAGCATCTGGTATGAGATCTACGACAATCATTTGCAAAAATCATTCTACGTGCCCTACTACAACATGCGCCTCATCCCAAACGAAGAGTTGACCCTGCTTTCACCAGAGGTTCCCAATGCAGACAAACTCATCCACGTGGATCTGACCGCGCAGATGGTCACTGCGTTCGAAGGCAACACCATGGTCTTTTCGTCGCGCTGTTCAAGCGGCGGCAAAGGGACGCGTACTCCAACGGGTGAATTCACCACCTATCACAAAGGCCCATCCATCCACATGACCAACCAGGGCGATTCGGTCAATAATATTTATGATCTGCCCGGTGTTCCGTGGTGTACATTTTTCACAGGATACGGCAATGCTTTTCATGGAACTTACTGGCATAATGATTATGGACGTCCACGCTCACATGGCTGCGTGAATCTACCGTCAGCGGATGCAAAATGGTTGTATCGCTGGAGCAGCCCCAACGTCCCGGTGGATGCGGATTATGTCCACTTGCCGGGTGAAGGAACGAAAATCCAGATCGTGTAGATCATTCTGTGTATTCGTGTCATCCTGAATACAGCACTACTTTGTAGTAGATGACATTTTTTGTAAAGAGACCAACCAACTTAATAAGGAGAAATTAAATCATGCATTCCGCTTTTTCGTTCGACAAGTATTTACTCAAACGTCAGGTCTTTGCATTGGCTGGCAAGTTCCGCTTTTATGACCCAAGCGGCAAACTCGTATTATTCAGCGAGCAGAAGATGTTCAAAATGCGCGAAGATATCCGCGTGTATTCCGATGAAAGCAAAACCCAGGAAGTGTTGATGATCAAGGCTCGCCAGATCATGGATTTTTCCGCCGCGTATGATGTGGTGGACAGCGCCACTGACCAAAAAGTTGGTGCACTGCGCCGCAAGGGACTCGCGTCCATTTTGCGCGATGAATGGGAAGTGCTGGATGTAAGCGACAATGTGATCGGGAAGTTGTTTGAAGACAGCATGGGCATGGCCATGCTGCGCCGCTTCTTGAGCGGACTCATTCCTCAAAACTATGACATCACACTCGGCACAGACCGCGTGGCCGATCTTAAGCAGCCGTTCAACCCATTCTCCTATCAACTTGAAGTTGATTTCAGCATGGACATCAGCAAGCGTTTGGATCGCCGCCTCGGCCTCGCCGCAGGCATTTTGCTCGCCGCTGTTGAAGGACGCCAGAGTTAAATAAGTATTTGCCGTGAGCGAAGAACACTTCGCTCACGGCAAATTAGGATACTCATGACCAATCAACCGCTTTTCGCTGGACTCGTGATCGATGAAGATGGCCGCGTAGCCGAGACTGCCTTCGTTGGTAATGAACCCTGCTATGTGATCGATGACGCGGGCTTTCGCCGCCACGTCCCTTCTGAGCAGATCGACCGTGTTGTGCTCGCGCAACTGGCAGAGATGATGAAAGGCAGCGAAGATCTGCTTTCAGAGCAGGCCGCCAAAATGATGGGACAGGACGACCCCTTCTCGAAAGCCCTCATTGAACAGCAGCTAAAAAATGTGGACAAACAATTTGATGCCCTGCTTCAACAAGGCATCCCCGAAGACATGCGCGCCTATCTCGGCATGATGGGCTTCAAGATCATCATCAACTATCGCGGCGAAGTATTGCGCGTGGAACAACCTGGAAGTTCAGGCGAGGATGAGTAAGAAAAATATTTTTGCAAAATAAAAAGAGACTGTTTCGAAACAGTCTCTTTTTGATTCTCAGGGAGGTGGTATTTCTACTTCTTTTCAGCTTCCTGCTTCGCTTCACGCCTTGCTTTCAACCAGCCATTCAAACTGTATTTCACAATGCGTTCATTGCCTTCAAGTAATTTTTTTATATTGGGTTGTAATGCCAGCATGAGCAATATTTCCGCACCAACGCCGTACCAGACGTACGTCCACGGAAGAATTCCCTGAACAGCCAGAACAGCAAAAATGATAATGGCAAACAATGCCACTGCCATCGTGGTGACAGATGCAATGCCCAATGTAAAGAAGGTCAACATGCCGAGCGGCAGAATGATCAAGATGGATTGCCACCATAACCCCATGGCTCCGCCCACCGAGGGAGCTCCACCCGCGCCACCGCGTAAGCGAACGATCCGTCCTTGTTCATTTCGTTCCGCCAGAAAGATCGAATAGTTATGCCCAAGAATTGCAGCAAGCGGCGTAAGCACATGCACCCATTCTGCAGGAGTGATCCACTTTGCCACCCAGACCGCGCCCGCACCTTTCAAAATATCGAGCATGGCAGTTGCGAAACCCGCCCAAAAACCCGCGGCGCGCATGGCATTTGTCCCGCCAGTTCTGCCGCTTTCCACCTCACGGATATCTTTTCCTGTTTTCAGTTTAACGATCAACAACCCAAATGGGATCGAGCCAAAGACATAAGCCAAAAAGATAACCCCAAGGTCTATTACAGTTTGCATTAAAACTCCTCCAGTTTGAGTGTATTCATAGAAACACGGAAAATGAAATAAGGTTGCTTGCTAGTTGACCAGCAGGGTCACTTCATGAAAACCGCCGTCCTCGATCCAAAAGCCGCGGGCGCGCCACTCACCGTCCACGCGTGCAAGGATGATGTAGGTCACTGCATAGGCGGCCTCGGCTATGTCAGTGGGCGAAACAGTTTCAGGCCCAGTGGGATGCGAATGAAAGATCCCGAGCAGATCCATGTGATTCGAGTCGATCCACTCAAAGGCATTTAACTGCTCGATGGGATCCATTACGTATCGCACCGCGCTGTGTGCCTGATTCTGCACGAAGAAAATTTTCTCCACTGTGGCATCGCGGCCAGCCAGCAATCCGCAGGATTCAAGCGGCGCATGCGAATTCACATATTCAGCCATGCTGTGTAGTTGTTCTTTTGTAAGTAGAAGGGGTTTCATTAGTTCAGGAATATCGCCGAGACCCATGCCAATGCTATGATGATGATCGGGCTGACAACGGCTCGGCGAAGCGGAATATTTTCTGTGGTGATGCTGGTGGAGAGAACTGTCAACGCATATAACGGGCCTGTGATGGCCAAACCAAATTGAATGGCGGTCAACGGCCAGTAATGCAAGCCTGCGCCAATTTGCGCGCAGACGATGCCAATGCCTGCCGCCCAGGGAAAGTCCCAGCGGTCTGTGCCATCCAGATGCAGGATGCGCAAACTGATCAATGCAGCGGCGATAAACAGAACAGGAACAAGCAGGAACATGCGCGCGCCTGATAAACGCAGCGCAGTGGCGAGGATCAAAAATAATGCATACGAAAGCGCGGTCAGCCCCGAACGCGCAAATGGATAGGATGGTGCTGAGGGGTCGATGGTGATGTATTCAGCCAGAAACACGCATACCAATACAAATGCGCTGAACGCAAATGCCGCCCACCAGACAGAACCATTTGGCAGCAAAGCCAGCGGCCCGCCAAGCACAAAAGTGGTCAGAGTGGGCAAAAGTAAATGCTCCACATTGGATTTTTTTCCAAGAGACGGGTGGCTGCGCGTCAACCAGTCCATGCCTGAGGCTGCGAGAGCGGCGGCAAGGAGGGTCATCATCGTCCCCAGCGTGAGAGGAAAGGCAAAATAAAACCCAGGCAAAGCCACGGTCAGGGTCAGGCGCGGAGATTGGACAATACGCGTGAGCGCATAGGTCAATAAGACGGAGGCAATCAATACGCCCATGCGGTCTGCGTCTGGCAAGTACGAACGTTTTTCCTGCATAAGAAGAATTGTACCCTGTTGAGAGGCGCGCACGCAAGCGGGACACTGATTACGTATGGTAGAATCAAACGGTTATGGAAACAACTCAACAGGTCGAACTACCCCCGCCCCCAGGCGTTATCAGCTCAATAAAAGCAGGTTTTGACGTAATTGCCGCGCACATTACAGCCATTCTTTTACCGTTACTGCTAAATTTATTCCTCTGGCTGGGTCCACGCCTACGCATGGACTCACTCTTTAATTCGGTCAAAGCCTATATGATCGAGGTTTGGCGAGCAGGCGGAATTCCCGCAGAAGAAATTCAGCGCTCGGTGGAAACGCTTGAGAAAAGCATCCCCACGATCAATCTTTTTTGGATATTGCGAACGTTTCCCATCGGGATATCCAGCATGCTCTCTTCCCCAGAGGCTGCTCAAACTCCCATAGGAAACCCTGCCATTCTCCAAGTGGATTGGCTGAGCCTGGCAGGCTGGATATTTGGACTGACCATGATCGGTTGGATCGGCGGCGGTCTGTACTTCCGCAGCATTGCCAGCATATCCGCTGTCAACAAAGACGAACTGATCAGCCCATTCCGCGCAGTATTTCAGACCATTCTGCTTTCGTTCGCGTGCACGGTCATTTTTTACATGATCGCTTTTCCACTTCTGATCGCAATGACACTTCTACTTCAGGTCAGTATAGTCATTGCAAATATCGCAGTGCTGATCCTGAGCCTGATCTCCATGTGGGTAATTGTGCCTGTGTTCTTCTGGCCGCACGGCGTGTTCTTGAGAAAACAGAATTTTCTTTCCTCGATCGCAAGCAGCATACAGATGGCACGCTTCACCCTCCCCACCAGCAGCATGTTCATCCTGACCGTATTTCTGCTCAGTGCAGGACTGAACTTTTTATGGAGCATCCCGCCTGAAGATTCATGGATGACCCTGCTTGGCATCTTTGGACATTCATTTGTTACCACCGCCCTGCTCGCCGCCAGTTTTATTTACTATCGAGATATGAGCACCTGGCTGCAAACTGTACTTGAACGTATGAAATTGAACGCACCGAAACGGGCGTAACATGTTCCCTTTCTCTCCCACTGGGAAAGGGATATTTTTTGGAGGTTGTTGTGGCTGAAAAAGAAAACAAAATAAATTATGACGTAAGTTCCATTCAAGCCCTCGAGGGTATTGAACACGTACGTAAACGCCCAGGTATGTATGTGGGCGGTACGGACATTAAGGCTTTACATCACCTTGTCTACGAAGTCGTGGACAATGCGATTGACGAGGCACTTGCCGGTGTTTGTGACAGAATTGATATCACCATTCATGCTGACAGCAGTGTGACGATTGAAGATAACGGCCGCGGTATTCCCGTGGGTCCACATCCTGTTAAAAAAGATGCCAACGGCAAGCCGATGGAAACCCTCGACGTGGTCATGACCGTGATCGGCGCGGGTGGTAAATTCGGCGGCGGCGGATACAAAGTCTCTGGCGGTTTGCATGGTGTGGGCGTTAGCGCCGTGAACGCCCTTTCTGAGTGGATGACCACTGAGATCAAGCGCGACGGCAAACTTTGGCGTCAGGAATACAAGCGCGGCGTGCCTCAGGGCAGCATCAAGCAGATCGGTAAAGTGAAGGACGAAACAGGCACCAAGCAGACCTTCAAATTCGACAAGCAGATCTTCACGGAAGATATTGATTTCCGTTTTGAAACACTGGTTCAGCGCTTCCGCGAAATGTCATTTGTGACGCGCGGCGTGACGATCAAATTCTTAGATGAACGCGCCAACCGCGAAATGAGTTTCTACTTCGAAGGCGGTATCACCTCCTTCGTGCGGTACCTGAATCGCAATCGCGAGAATTTACATTCTGTTGTCTATGTTGAAAAAGAAATAGAAGGTATTGGCGTCGAAGCGGCCATTCAATACACGGATGCCTATACCGAGTCTGTGTATTCTTTCGCAAACACTATCAACACCATTGACGGTGGTACCCACCTCACAGGCTTGCGCTCCTCCTTGACCCGCGTGGTCAACGATTACGCACGCAAGAATGGCCTGCTCAAGGATGCTGACCCGAACTTCTCTGGCGATGACACACGCGAAGGCTTGACCGCCATCGTTTCTGTGAAGCACCCCAACCCGCAATTTGAATCACAGACCAAAGTCAAGTTGATGAATCCTGAAGCGCAGACCTACGTTACACAGGCGGTCGGTGAAGCGTTCAGCACTTTCCTTGATGAGAATCCACAAGCAGCGAAGGCAATTATTTCTAAATGTCTCACCTCTGCTCGGGCGCGTGATGCGGCGCGTAAGGCGCGCGATCTCGTCATCCGCAAATCTGCACTTGAGTCGCTCACCTTGCCTGGCAAGCTGGCCGATTGCTCCGAACGTGATACATCCAAAACCGAGTTATACATCGTGGAAGGTGACTCGGCAGGCGGCTCCGCCAAGCAGGGACGTGACCGTCACTTCCAGGCGATCCTGCCTTTGCGCGGTAAGATCTTAAATACAGAACGCGCCCGCCTTGATAAAATTTTGGGAAACAACGAAGTCAAATCGCTCATCTCCGCGCTGGGAACTGGTATCGGCGACAACTTCTCTCTCGAAGGCCTGCGCTACGGACGCGTGATCATCATGACCGATGCAGACGTGGATGGCAGTCATATCCGCACATTGTTGCTGACTTTCTTCTTCCGCTATATGCCGCAGTTGATCGATGACGGCCATTTGTATATTGCCCAGCCGCCCTTGTATCGCATTGCTTACAAGAACCAGGTCAGGTACGTGTACAGTGACAAAGAGAAGGATAAGGCGCTGAAAGAGATCGGCGAAAAAGCCAACATGCAGCGCTACAAAGGTCTCGGTGAAATGAACCCAGATCAATTGTGGGAAACGACAATGAACCCTGCCAACCGCACCCTGCTGCTCGTGGCAGTGGACGATGCCGCCGAAGCAGACCGCACCTTCGATATGCTCATGGGCGACGCCGTTGACCCGCGCAAAAAGTTCATCCAAACTCATGCAAAGAGTGTCCGAAATCTGGATATTTAGATCGTAGAGCCACAAAAGAGCCGCGAGAAATTCTCGCGGCTCTTTTGTTAACTTCCCTACAGAAACACCTTACTTCTTTGTCATGAAAGTACCATACACCCAGGAAAGAGTTGTAGAGTAAAATGCGAGTACTATGACGGTGCAAAGTATGCAACTTAACGTTCAACAAGCCTTCCAACGCCACGACACACTTATCAGCACGGTATTAAAATGGGCTGTAGTCGTCTACCAGTCGCTGGCGATCATTGCCTTTATCGCCAGCATCTTTCTAGCAACGCGCTGGCTTAATGAGCCTTTTCTGGGCGCATTCTACGAACACACCATGGTGTTCAACGGCACCGGGCCCAACGAACCCTCACCCGCCTGGGCTTTATATGAAAAAGTGTCAGTTGGAGATCAACTCACCGCCATCAACAACATCCCTGTCCGCAGTTTCGATGATGTGCGCGAGGTGGTATCAGGGAAATTTTTCCCTGGAGATACGGTCACCCTCTCTGTCCTTTCAAGATCAGGGGAAGAACTCACGATCGATACAGTTCTGTATCCCTTCCCATCTTCAAGCTCCACACTTTACCTTGTTATTCCGTCCATCCTGAGCATTATTTTTCTTATCGTTAGTTTATGGATCTTCGGACTACGCAGAAATGAATCAGCCGGGCGCGCATTCTCGCTCTTCACGTCCTCGCTCGCCATCATCACTGGTGCATATTTCAATTTAGCCACCACACATGAATTCACAGCCATCTGGGTACTCGGTTGCGGAGTGGCAGGCGGCTCTTTGATTGCCCTAGCACTAACCTTCCCGCAAGAATCACGCACCGTGATCAACCATCCATATTTGCGATGGATCGGCATCCTGATCGGCTTGTTACTTGCCGCAGTTTCCTTTGCCAATTTATTTAACTTTGAAAACCCCACAGCATACATCGGCAATTGGCAAGTCATCTATGGGTTCATTGCCTTTGGTGTTTTATTCTATATTTCCTCGAACCTCTATTACGCCATGTACGCCCAGTCTCCTGTTGTAAAAACACAATCCCGTACCATTCTCTTTGGCACACTTTTTTCATTTGCACCTGTCGGAGTCTGGCTCACCTGGGCAACATTCACATCGCTTAATTTTTCTCCCTATCTTTTCCTGTTCATGGCAGTTTTCCCGATCGTGATCGGGTACACCATCATGCGTTTCAAATTTCTGCGCACAGATGATCTCGTCCGACGCGGGATCATGTACACCATACTGACCGCGCTGGTG
>JAVBXV010000098.1 GCA_030824405.1 Anaerolineales bacterium
TTCGGCTTTATTGTAAGCCTCAAGCGCTTCCTTCAAACGATTGGAACACATGTACGCATCGCCAAGGGTCTGCCAGATGCCCACTTCCACAGGGTAGCGGTACAAAGATTCATTCAGATCACGAATGACATCTTCAATATTCTTCCCTTTTTTGATGAGTTTTTCGTAATGCTCCAACGCCGCTGGGATGTCACCACGGTCCAACTCACTCTTAGCCTGCGTCAACACCGAAGAGCCAACCTGCGGCTCGGTCTGTTTTACGCCACTCTTCTTTGCAGGAGCAGCTTTTTTCTTTGGCTCCGCAGGGATTTGACTCTGCATGACAGGTTGCTTCTCAGGTTCGCGCGATTCCACATGCGTGGACGCGGGTTTTTGTTGTTTGGGTTGTGCCGCGGCTACATCAGCAGATTTAGATTCAACAGGATGCCAGTCCGAAGGAGTGGTGGGCTTGGGTTGAGGCTTGTCATCCTGAGATTCCCATAATTCGCGATGCATCCACGGCGGGGTATTGTCGTCGTCACCTTCGATCAGGGCGGCTTCTTCGTCCATGCCTTGCAGCCAGTCGGGGAGATCTGCTGTCAGTTGAACAGGAGCAGGTTCCTCGGTGGGAGTTAGAGCGGGAGAGTAGATCAAGCCGTCAGCGGCTGGCTGTTTCCAGTCATCTTCCGTTGCTTCATTCTTTGAATCAATGCCGCTTAACCAATCTGGCAGGTCAGCCACGGTCTCTTCAACAGAAGCTGGCTCAATTTTTTGCTGGGCAGGTTCACCCCACAGGTTTTCTTCCTGCACTTTTTGCGGCTCAAGTGCATCGGCAGACCAATCCGGCAGATCATTGACGGGCTGGCTCTTGGGTTGATCATCCAGATCGTTCAACCAATTGGACAGTTCATCCTGTGAAAGATTCTGCACAACAGGTGCGGGTTCCTGTTCGATATTCGAATCAAGCCCGCTCATCCAATCTGGGAGATCTGCTTGTTGCGCAATTTCCTGAACGGGTTCTTTTGTGTCACTCAACCAATCAGGGATGTCAGCACGTTGAAGCGATTCTTCTTCCTGCTTTTCTTTTTCATCCAGATCACGCAGCCACATCCCCGTTTCATCAGGAGCGGCAGTGGATGCGGTTTCAAATTCGGCAAAGAATTGTTCGCCGATGTTCATCGCATTTTCTGACCATTCCTTCGGCTGCTCGGTCATTTCTTCTTTTGGAGTGCTGGACTGCATCTCAGCCGCAGAAGTTGCCTGCTGCACCCAATCAGGAGCAATGTCACTGCGTTTGTTCGGGTCAGTGACAAGTTCTTCAGGTTTCGCGCCATGTTTGGCCGCGAGAGATTCAAGCCAGGCAACAGCATCGTCCTGTTCCTGCGCTGAGGAGCCGAGGCTGTCTACATTAACAGACTGGACGGGTTCTTGTGTTTGTGAGGCGCTGGCTTGCTGCACCCAATCAGGGGCAATATCGCTGCGCTTGTTCGGGTCAGTGACAAGTTCTTCAGGTTTCGCACCATGCTTGGCCGCAAGGGATTCAAGCCAGGCAACTGCATCGTCCTGCTCTTGTGCCGAGGAGCCGAGGCTGTCTACATTAACAGGCTGGGCGGGTTCTTGTGTTTGTGAGGCGCTGGCTTGCTGCACCCAATCAGGAGCAATGTCACTGCGTTTGTTCGGGTCAGTAACAAGTTCTTCAGGTTTCGCGCCATGCTTGGCCGCGAGGGATTCAAGCCAGGCAACTGCATCGTCCTGTTCCTGCGCTGTTGAACCCAACGATTCAATGGATGCAGACTCTGCTGGCTGGTCACTTAACCCGCTCAACCAATCTGGAATATTTGCTGGCTGTGCTGGGGGAAGCTCATCCTGCTGTGGAGCAGAAGCTGGAGCACCTAAACCGCTAAGCCAATCAGGAAGATCGCCTTGTTCTGCTGGAGCAGGTTCGTTTGAAACAGATTCGAAAGATCGGGATGGTGCGGCTTGTGAGGAATCTTCAAGCCCACTCAACCAATCTGGAGTATCCAAGGATTGAGCAGGAGCATTGCTTTGTGCAGGAGCCCCCGAAGGCTCAGAAGGCATTTGTCCCTTTAGCCAATCTGGAATATCGGCGGGAGCAGCAATACCGCCATCTGCTGTTTCAGGCTCATCAAAAAAGGAAACAGGGAGTTCGGCTTCGCCACTCGATTCGCCCCAGCCTGCAGCTCGGAGAAAATCGGGAATATTATCATCAGAAGCAGGAGTAGCCATTGAATCTTGAGGAGCATCAAAAGATTCTACGCCGCCAAGTGTGTCCTCTTGTGTAGAGGAAAAGTTCTTCAACCAATCAGGCTGATCTGCTGAATTACCAGCTTCAAGCGCAGGTGCAGAGGATGCGTCAAGTTTAATTCCAAGAGAGGAACTCCATTCCTGTCCCAACGGAACCTCTTCGCCGCTGTATTCCAGTCTCTCCAAATTAATGGCGGCATCTGCCACTTCATTAGATTGGAAAACCGAATCTTTTGCAAAGGTGGCGTAAGGGTCCAATTCACCAACGCGCATTCGATACACTTGCGTTGTTTCAGCAGCGCCCTGGCTGGCAAGGATCAAATCCACCATGACACGATTGGCATCAAAACAATATGGATAACGTTTCAGCAATTGCGAACATATATCGGACGCATCCGCTTTTTGCCCGCTCTTGAAATAAGCTTTGGCGAGCAACACCTGCATATCTGTACGGTTTGCATCCTGCCCAAGCACTGCGCGAATTTCAGCAATCGCCTGCGGATACAACTCCCCTTGAACATACATGTGCGCAAGCGCGCCGCGCGTCATGCGAACCTTCGGCGGTTCCATGCCATCGCGACGGCCATATAATCTTTGCAGTTCCCCTTGAATGGCAGGGTTGGAAGGCTGTGCTTCAAAAGCACGTTCCATATGCCAAATGGCATTATCGATCCGATTTTGTTCATCGTTAATAATGCTCATGCCCACGTGCGAAACAAAGTCATCAGGAACAGACATCAACACGCGGCTGAAAATATCCACCGCTTCGTTGTAACGTTTAAATTCAAGATAGGCCTTGCCCAGCAAACGATAGGTTTCAAGGTGTTTTGGGAAAGTCTTCAGGATATGGCGGCAATGAGCAATCGCCTCATCAGTATGTCCCTGATCAATGAGGCCTTCAATTTCGCGGTTGTAGATACGCAATGATACTTTTGCCATTGTCTATTCCTATTATTAAGTATGACTGATTCGTGAAAAAATTACAAGACTATACGATATTTTACTCGTAAAACAGCGGCAATGGCGGTACAAATTCATCACTGAACAAATGGGCCTCCAGCACAGCCTGGCGCGCCTCGGTCAGTTTCGTCTGATCGTTGGCGTGAACCTCAAATAAAGGCTCGCCAGCCTGCACCAGATCGCCAACTTTTTTATGGATGATGAATCCAACTGCATGATCCACGGAATCGCTCTTTTTTGCCCGCCCAGCACCCAGTGCCACTGAGGCTTCGCCCACGCGTCTTGCATGGACCTGTGAAATGTATCCGCTTCGAGGAGCAGGTACCACGTCCACGAATTTTGCGCGCTCAAATTTGGACATATCGTCCACGTAGGAGACATCCCCGCCTTGTGCCTGCACCAGCACGCGGAGAGTTTCCAGCGCACTGCCATCTGTAATGGATTTCTCAGCCAACCTGCGGCCTTCATCCAGATCTTTTGCACGCTGACCCAACAAGAGCACATGCGCCGCAACGTGCAAACAATGTTCATAATAATCTTTTGGAGCACGACCATGCAAAAGCTCGATCGCTTCGATCATTTCAAGCGCATTTCCCACAGCACTGCCAAGCGGTTGATTCATATCCGAAAGCAGGGCCACAGTTTTGCGGCCAGCCAAACGGCCAATATCCACCATCAGCTCGCCAAGTTCGCGCGCTTCATCCAAAGTTTGCATGAATGCGCCCAGGCCTGTTTTTACATCCAACACAATTGCCTGCGCTCCGCCTGCGATCTTCTTACACATAATGGAAGAAGCGATCAAAGGCATGGACGGTACGGTTCCCGTCACATCACGCAAAGCGTACATTTTTCCATCGGCAGGTGCAAGATCGAGGGATTGCCCTGTAAGGACGATGCCCTTTTCCTTTAATTGTTTTTTGAACTCATCAATGGTCAAATCCACACGATAGCCAGGGATGGATTCCAGTTTATCCAATGTGCCGCCGCTAAAGCCAAGGCCGCGGCCAGACATCTTCCCCACTGGCAGTCCGCAGGCTGCAATCATTGGCATAATGGAAATGCTGGTTTTATCTCCCACCCCGCCTGAAGAATGTTTATCCACTGCAATATCAACTACTTTGGAAAGATCAAGCACCTGGCCTGAACGCGCCATGGCAAGTGTAAGATCGGCTGTTTCAAAAGATGTCATTCCATTGAGTAAAACAGCCATTGCGAAAGCAGAGGCTTGATAATCAGGAATATCTCCATTCGTAAATCCCTGCACGAAGAAGTCTATTTCCTGCGATGTTAACTGGCCTTTGTCGCGTTTTTTGATGATGATGTCTACCGCGCGCATTGAATCTCCTTATAAAATATCACGCGGTTATTTTATCCCATTTTGTCAGACAATGCAGAAGGGACACAGCGTTGGCTGTGTCCCTGTGATCATTGCTTCGTTAATTGCGGTCCCTCTTTTGTGTCTTTTACCGCCCAACCCAGCGCGGAGATGGCATCTCGCAAGCGGTCTGATTCGGCGAAGTCTTTTCGGGTACGCACCTGCTTGCGCTGTTCGAGCAATTCCAGGACTTCGGCAGGAGGCGGGGTTTCATCCGATCTTTGCGCGTTCTGTACCAGTTCCCACACATCAGGGCGAATGCCTGCATGGATAGGGTCTGGTATTTTGGGAATTCCCAACTCACCCAGCGAGAAGTTCGCACCAGCGGGGTAGATCTCCATACTGGCGCTCTTCAGAACGGACACCGAGCTAACGCCATGCACGTCACACACACCTTTTTCAAAATCCATGATAATGCCAGAGTGTTCATCAAGGCCAATGATGGTATTTTCAGCGGGTAGTAATTTGCGCCATTGCTCGAAGCGCTCAATACCCATAAAACAGCGGCTGGTATCCAGATCAATGCCGCCTTCGGCGTTGTTCCAGTGCGGAACAAAAGACAAATCCATGCCGAAATCGGCAAACAGGTTCAGGCCTTCTTTCGAGTGGACATCCTCGCCTACTTTATAAATTTCGTAGACGGGCAAGGCCCAGGCACCCACTGAAATAGTGGCAGCGGAGGCAAACGCCAGTGTGGCTCCGAGCCTGTGTCTGGCGCGGATGATCTCCCACGCGAGTGTGCCGCGCAGTTGACGCGCCACATAGGTGGGACTGCCTGGCCCCATAAATATGAGGTTGGAAGTTAAAAGGGGTTTTAGAATTTCAAGATTATCGGGACTGAACTCTGTCCCTTGTTTGCGCGCGGGGATGAGGTCAATGGTCGGTTTGTAGTTTTGCAGACGAGTCTTGAGAAACTCGGCCACACGGCCTGCCACGAGCGATGCATTTAACTCAAAGCCTGCTGGCGTTTCCAGTATGGAAACCTGCAGAGAGTCCGATATGAAGCGGGCAAGGTTTTCGAAAATGCGTCCGCCTGCGAGAGAGGTCTCTCCAGAGCCAAGAAAAGCGATGCGTCCTAAAGTCATGTTAGTTGGATGATTTGTTAAGTTGGTCTATTACGTTGATAAATGTTTCATTATCGGGAATATCGGTCATGTTGGAACCGAAATGAGTGTAGCGCATTCGCCCTTCACGATCGATGACACAATTTAGGGGCATGCGTCCAAGTTTAAATGCGATCACTTCCTGTCGATATAAATTAGAAACTGTGTGATCGGCATCGGGCAGGCCGATGTAGGGAATATTCTGCTCAGACCAATAATTCTTGAATGCCTGCATATCATTTGGCCCCACAGCAATGATCTCTGCGTTATGTTCGACAAAACTCGGATAGCTATCGCGCATGCGCGCCAACTGCGCGCGGCAGTAGGGTCAGGTAAATCCACGCAAAAAAGCGAGGACAATGTTTTTGTTTCCACGAAAGCTGGAGAGACGAATGTGATTTCCATTGGTATCTTCTAGTTCAAAATCTGGTGCAAGTTCGCCGGGAGTGATGAGGCTGGAGTTCATTGTAGGTAACTTAGTACTTCTTTCATAAAAGGCTCGGGACATTCTTCTTGGGGAACGTGCCCGCATTGCGGTAACAAAACAAGCGGTGCAGGAATTTCCTGCGAGATCGCTTCAAAATACCATGTGCGAATCAATCTATCTTCTGCGCCAGCAATAATGAAAACTGGAACTGTCAATTGCGGCAATAACGGGCGCAACTCAGGGTAGGCGGGCGCAAAGGTTAATTCATAAAATGCGCGATCCCAGTTTTCAGTTCTTAATAAATTCAGATATTCCTGTTTGATCTCTTCTGTGAGCTGGCTTTCATCATACCACTCGCGCTGAATGGTATTCGGCAGGCGTTCCAGATAATCACGCATCATCAAGGGGCCGAGATGACGCATCTGCGGCGTGCGCATGATCGGCAGCGCCCATGCGGGAAATTGCGGTCCGTAGCCGCCGCCGACACCAGGGTCTACCAGAATCAGGGATGCCACTCTTTCAGGATATTCCAAAGCGAACGCTACGGCAACTCCCCCGCCAGCAGAATTACCAACCAGAACCGCTTTTTCGATTCCTTTTGCATCCATCAGGCCGCGCAATAATTCAATATTGGCTTTCATGCCATACGGATTCTCTGTCCAATCTTCGGGCATGGGGCGTTCGGTCAACCCAAAGGCGGGGCGGTCATACGCAATGACGCGGCCAAGCTGGGAAAAATCGTCCATCACTTCACGCCATGAATACGCGCTGCCGCCGAATCCATGCATGAGGATGAAGGTCATTTCACCCGCGCCTGCTTCTTGATATCGCACGCGGACATCGTTGATCTCAATAAACCGATCAGCCGCGCTCGCGAATTCTTCTTCCGAAACAAGCCCTTCCAATTGTGGTACTGGAACAAGAAATGGACCCACTGAAACCAGCAGACATGAAAAAATAAAAAGAGAAAATACTATCTTTTGCCAACGCTTCATAATATTTTATACAAATAAGACAGTCACTTTTAAAATGACTGTCTTATTTCATTATTTAAATCCTTCCAAAAATTCAACCATGGCCTGCACCACCTGCGCCTGCTGAACTGCACGCGAAATGGTGGCTTCATTATCACCAGGCTGTGCGCCATAATCACCAAATTGCGCATGATTGCCGCCATCCATGACGACATATTTTGCATCTGCCACCAACAGCGGACGGGTTTCATCGAACTTCGCCATGCCCGCCATATCTTTCGTTCCGTAGATCGAAAGCATTTTGAGGCCGCTGTTATTCAGCGAATCGTCCGCGGGGTAGGATGCCCAAAAAGCAATGCCCTCCACCTGCGGTTGTTCCTTCGCGAACAAAGCCGAAGCCACGCCGCCAAGAGAATGTCCGCCGACAACCCAATGCTCGATCTGTGGATATTGTGCAAAAACCGAATCTGCCGCGCCGATATCAAAGAACGCAAGATTCAATCGCACAGGTACAGACACCACCAAATATCCCTGCTCTGCAATGGCACGCAGAGGCACGGCATACGAGCGATAGTCTACGCGGCCGCCGGGGTAAAAGATAAACCCAGTGACAGGCTGTGCGCCAACAGGTTCAAAGGTTATATAGTCACCGTCAGTGACCACTACTTTCGCGTCACTTTCGAGAGCAGATAATGCTTCGGGCGCAGGGCCGAGAGGAGTCTCAGCCCAAAAGACAAATCCTAAAACAAATAGAACAGAAACAACTACAAGCGCAAGCAGGATGCGTTTAATGATTTTCATCGATCAATGATTTCGCTTTCTTCCAGATTTGGTCAAACATGGGGGCGGTCAATTTTCCCGTTGAGGTATTTTGCTGGCTCGGATGATACGAGCACAAAATCCACGTGCCGCCTTCAAGTTGATAAGACGCGCCGTGAGCGAATTTATATACCGAATTTCGAATGGAATATATTTTCAAAATTCTCCCGAACGCGATCTGCCCCAGGCACACGATCACCCGCGGCTTGAGAATTTCGATCTCCCTTTCGAGAAAGGGCTGGCAATTATTTAATTCTTCAGGAGTTGGCTTGTTATCTGGCGGCGCACAACGGCCTGACGCGGTGATGTACATATCTTTGAGAAGAAGACCATCGCTTCGGGACTCCGCCCCCGCCTGATTCGCAAACCCAGCACGGTGCAACGCTGGAAACAAAAACCCACCCGATGCATCCCCTGTGAATTGACGGCCCGTACGATTCGAACCATGCGCACCGGGAGCAAGCCCCACGACGAGCACACGCGCATTCGGGTCACCAAACCCAGGGACAGGTTTGCCCCAATATTCATGGTCGAGATACGCCTTGCGCTTAACGCGCGCAACTTCCTCTCGCCACTCCACAAGCCGTGGACATGCACGGCAGGAGATTATTTTATTATTTAGTTTTTCAAGTTGGGAATATTGTGTCATGTGTTCCAGTATCAAGTATCAAATTTTCAATAATTGTACCTGACACGCGGC
>JAVBXV010000217.1 GCA_030824405.1 Anaerolineales bacterium
ATCAAAATGGACGGTTTTCGCGCCGACAATCCCTGCCGCCTTTTTATCTTCTTCACGACGTGCATGGATCAAATCCGCCGCGGCGGTAATCCCCCA
This sequence comes from Anaerolineales bacterium, assembly GCA_030824405.1. GTDB lineage: Bacteria > Chloroflexota > Anaerolineae > Anaerolineales > Villigracilaceae > Villigracilis. The sequence continues at coordinate 97 of JAVBXV010000217.1, forward strand.
CTGAAAATGAAGCACCTGTGCAAAAGGCGAGAGCTCGCCTTCGGGAGGAAAGCCGCACATGAACGTCCAAATTTCCACGTCCATGCCTGCGCGCACCTGCTCATGGATCAAGCCGCCCGCAGAAAGTACAGAATCATCAAGATGGGGAGAAATATATATCCAACGCATGGGCGCATTTTTACCATAAAATGGCAATGAAAGCGGGCGGGGTATTCATGTAAACTAGGTTATTCGGAGGAGCCATGCAAGAGCGAAGAAAAGAAGAGCGAAAACAACTAATGGCCTACACTCAGGTCTTTGATCTGTACGGTGGATTTTTGCTTGGCTATCTTGGAGACCTAACTTTACAAGGCGCGATGGTGATCGGCGAGAAGGAAATAGCCGTAGACACAGAAATAACCCTCGCCATTGAACTGCCTGAATTAAAGGATATCACCGCAACCCGCATCACCATCCCTGTGCGTGTGGTCTGGGTCCAACAGGATATCAGCCCCGAATTTTTCAATATTGGTTTTGAATTCCTGGAAGTACCCCCTGAGAAAAGCAGTATTTTTCAGTCCATTATTGATACCTATGAATTTCGCCGCGGCTCTTCCAGTTACACAATAAAACCAATGTAAAAGTTTACATCCCTTAAAAATGACGGCCGATCATGCAAAACGACGGCCGTCATTTTTATGTTAAACTCTGTCAATGCCGAAAGTACGCACACTTTACTTCACAGCCCCAAAACAAGTTGAAATTAAAGAAAGTGATCTACCCGCCCTCAAAACAGATGAGGTGCTGGTGGAAACCATCTGCTCTGCCATCAGCGCAGGGACAGAGATGCTGATCTATCGCGGACAATTTCCACAACTGGCCGATTCTCACGATGCCGTCAGCAGTGACTTGCATTATCCGCTGGCGTACGGGTACGCGTGTGTAGGACGTGTAGTTGAGCTTGGTAAAACAGTTCATAAAGAATGGAAAGATAAGCTGGTCTTTTCATTTCAGCCGCACACTTCACATTTTATTGCCAAAACCGAATCGCTATTTCCCATTCCCGATTCCCTTTCCCCCGAAAACGCCTGCTTCCAGCCCAACATGGAAACCGCCGTCAACCTCGTGCAGGATGGCGCTCCCATTCTGGGCGAACGAGTTCTGGTGCTGGGACAAGGCATCATAGGAATTTTGACTGCGTCATTATTAAATGAATTCCCGCTGGAAAGCCTGGTAACGGTGGATCGGTTTGAATTGAGAAGGAACGCATTTATGGTGGAAGGTCAAAAGTCAAAGGTCAAAAGCCTTACTCTGCAAGACCTGCAGCCTGCAACCTTTGACCTGGTCTTCGAACTCAGCGGCTCCCCCGCCGCCTTGAATGACGCCATCGAGTTGACCACCTTCAGCGGGCGCATCGTCATCGGCTCATGGTATGGACAAAAACACGCGCCCATTGACCTTGGCGGTTCATTCCATCGCTCACGAATCAAATTGATCTCGTCACAAGTCAGCACCATTTCGCCAGAGTTATCAGGCCGCTGGGATAAGTCCCGCCGCTTTGATGTCGCCTGGAATGCATTGGAAAGAATCCAGCCCGAAAAATGGATCACACAACGCTTCTCATTGAATGAAGCGGGTAAAGCCTATCAACTGCTGGATGAAAATCCGCAAGAGACAGTACAGGTTGTCTTTGGTTATTAAGTATGAAATTCAATTACACAAATCTCGAAACCTGTCACACCGCCACAGGTGTGGTCCTCGTCATTGACGTGTTGCGCGCCTTCTCGAATGCGGCGTATGCATTTTCACGCGGTGCCAAAGAGATCATTTTGGTCAGCAGCGTGGAAGAGGCGCTGGCGTTGAAAGCGCAGGTCCCCAACTCAAAAGCCATGGGCGAAGTAGGCGGCCTGCCCCCCAAAGGCTTTGACTTTGGCAACTCGCCCACTCAAATTCTTGAAGAAGAATTAACTGGCCTCACTCTCATCCAACGCACGGGGGCGGGCACACAAGGCGCAGTCCGTTGTGTGAATGCAGACGTATTACTCGCAACCAGTTTTACAGTGGCTGGAGCAACGATCAAACATGTTTTGAAGATGGTTCCGTCCGAAGTAACTTTTGTCATCACTGGCGGATACAACAACGACGAAGATGTGGCCTGCGCAGAATATCTGGAGGCCTTGCTCAAAGGTCAAAACCCAGGGACAAGATCATTTATCAAACGTGTTTATGATTCGAGAGATGCAATTCAACACCTTGACCCAAATCAACCAGATTTTCCCGAATCTGACCTGGACTATTGCACCCGCATCAATGCCTTTGATTTTGCCATGCCGATCACAAGAAAAAACAATCAATTAACCATGCAGGCCATCAAGCCTTAAAACTTGACACCTGACACTTGAAACAGGAGCACCACATGTACACGCTTGGAGTACGCAGGGAGTTTATTGCACGTCATTTTTTGATCGGTGGAGATTGGGGACCAGAAAACTTCCCAAATTCGCATCACTACATTCTCGAATTACGGCTGGCTGGCAGTGAACTCGACCAGCACGGCTACCTTGTAGACATTGTGGATGTTGAAAAACATCTCGATGATGTGGTTGGCTATTACAAGGAACAGATGTTAAATGAGAAGCCCGAGTTCGCTGGCTTGAACCCGTCCATTGAACATTTTTCTCGAATTCTCTGCACAACCTTGAATGAAAGAATCAAAGCGAAGAATATCTCGATGGTAAAGGTCGTACTGTGGGAACACAACAACGCATGGGCGGCCTACAAAGTGGACCGCTAAAACGTTTAAATGAAAATCGGCTTCCTCATCTATGGCGCGCTTGACACGCTCAGCGGCGGATACATGTACGACCGCAAACTGGTGGAATATTTACGCGCACAGGGAGACACAGTTGAGATCATCTCCTTGCCGTGGCGCAACTACGCCGCGCACCTGACGGATAATCTCTCTTTCAAGTTACCCGCCAATCTGGACATTTTAATTCAGGACGAACTCAACCATCCATCCCTCATCGGCGCAAACCGTGGCAATCACCCCTACCCCATTATCAGCCTTGTCCATCATTTGAGATGTTCAGAACTGCGTCCGCAATGGCAGAATGATCTCTATCGCATCGTCGAAAAAAAATACCTACACAGCGTGGATGGCTTCATCTTTAATTCAAAAACCACGCAGGCTGTGGTCAACAGCCTATTAAAAAATCCCAAGCCAGAGGTAGTTGCCTACCCGCCGACTGATCGGTTTGGCGAAGCGCTCACAGAAGAAGAAATCAAAACGCGCGCAGCACAAGACCCATTGAAAATTGTATTTCTAGGCAACGTGATGGAACGAAAAGGACTGCACACCTTATTAAATGCGCTTAACGGCTTGCAGTCAGAAGTCTCGCTGGATGTTATCGGTTCACTCACCGTTGAGCCAGACTATGCAAAACAAATGCAAAATTTCGTCACGGTCAATGACCTATCCTCCATCGTCACATTTCATGGTGCGCTAAACAACGAACCGCTCAAACAAAAACTTCAACAAGCTCATCTGCTGATCGTCCCTTCCAGCTATGAAGGCTTTGGCATCGTATATCTCGAAGGCATGTGTTTTGGTCTGCCCGCCATTGGCACCACGGCAGGCGCAGCGGGTGAAGTCATTGAGCATGAAAAAACTGGGTATCTCATCGAGCCGAATGATCCCAAACAACTCGCAGCCCATATTTCGCAACTCGCATCCGACCGCAGTTTGCTCACAGAGCTTTCACTGCATGCGCGCACGCACTACACCCAACAACCCGCGTGGAATGAAACCGCAGAACACATCCGCATTTTTTTACAGACCATGATCAACCACCATGAATAAACTTATCGGCATTCTGCTCATCGCCATCTCTGCCGCAGCATTTGGGACACTCGCCATCTTTGGGCGCTACGCCTACAACGACGGCATGGACGTATATACCGTGCTGTTCCTACGCTTTGGCATCTCCGCCTCTTTCATGACCGTCATCCTGCTTCTGCGCCAGGAGTCTTTGCCACGCGGACACGTTCTCGCAAAACTGATCGGCATGGGCGCGCTGGGATATGTGGGCCAGTCATTTATGTATATGACCGCCATCAACTACGCATCCGCGGGTTTGGTGGCATTGCTTCTTTATCTATATCCATTCTTTGTGACCGTTCTTTCCAGCATTTTCCTGCACGAAAAAGTAACGCCGATAAAGATCATTGCCCTCGTCCTCGCCCTCTTTGGCACGGCACTCACCGTCGGCCCCGTCAGTGGACAATTGATCGGCGCGCTGATGGCCATTGCGGCGGCGGCGATCTATTCCGTTTATATTATTGTGGGCACAACCGTGATGAGGCATGTCTCCGCAGTGCAATCGTCCACGGTGATCTTTGCTTCGGCGGGTGCAGTCTTTGGGTTGTTGGCATTCGCCAACGGCACACACTTCCCCGCAAGCAGTTCAGGCTGGCTCGCCATGCTTGGAATTATCCTGATCTCCACCATCATTCCCGTGGTCACATTTTTGGCGGGTTTGGAGAAGATCGGCCCAATCAACGCGGCGATGCTCTCCACGTTGGAGCCTGTTGTCACCGTTTTACTTGCAGCATGGCTTTTTGGCGAAAAACTATTATCCGTTGTCCTACTCGGCGGTGGGCTGATTTTGGCTGCAGTCATCCTGCTCACTCGCGCGGAACTGCAAAACATAAAGAAATAAAAGAAACCCCCTTTTTTCCATACAAGTTGGCAGCCAACCTCTTACGCTTTTGATAGGTTGATTAGCCCGCCATATTTATAGAATTTTGTATAATGTGAGCTTTCACCTTATTAATGAAAAAACTTTTACTAACAATATCAAGGAGATTTTACAAATGAAAAATATACGCGTTTTTCTTTACCTGCTTATTTCAACCTTAATTCTTGCAGCCTGCGGTCAGGTGGCGCCCACGTCCACAACATATACTAGTGTGACTACAGGCACAATTAAGCCCGGAGACTCTATTCCTGCGCCAACAGGTGATTCCATACTTACCATCAATGGAAATATCAGCCAAAAGAATTCAGGAGATGCCTTGCAATTTGATCTGGCAACCCTGGAAAGTATTGGCTTGATTGAATACGATGTGAATGACCCCTTTGTCAAAAAGAATATTGTCTACACTGGAGTGCTCTTTTCGCAGCTATTGAAGGTGGCGGGAGCCTCTTCAGATGCAACCACAATAACTCTTTCTGCCCTGGACGATTACTCAGTTGACATGAAAATTGAAGATGTCAATAAGTGGCCCATTCTGGTGGCTTTAAAAGCCGATGGCGAACATATGCCAATTGATAAAAATGGCCCGCTGATCAACATTATTCCTTACGATGATTTCCCTGAACTTGACCACCTTACCTACGACGCCGTATGGGTTTGGTCCTTATCTGAAATCACAGTGAAATAAGGGCGCATGACAACAACTCCCCTGTTCATGAAAAGACGCCCAATTCTTCTAACTCGCTGGAAACTCTCCCCGGCTGAATTAATTGGAGTTATTGGGCTTATTGCGTTAACCATCAGCGGACTATATTTCTCGATCAAAGATGCCCTGCAACTTGAACAAACGATCAACCTGAGCTTGACTCAAACCGTCATCCTTAATCAAGGGGTTGTAAACTTGCAACGTGAAGTCCAGTTAACCCACAATGAAGTAACACGTCTGCTGGGAAGGTTGGATACCCCGCCTCAAGGCATAACACGTTTCGATTTTGTAAAAATCCAGGTAAACAACCTGGCCACCGAAGTCGAATCGTCTGCAATAAAGTTAATATACACAAATGAAGATCTGACTTTAGTGAATGAAATAAAAATCCGATCCATCATTATTGAAAACCTGATCAATAAATTGGAAGGAACGTATATGCCCGAACAACAGCTCGAGATCCTTAAAACAATGGATGTCGAGTTATCGAAGACAGAAGATGCAGTCAAACAATTAATTGACCGCCAGTCTTCCGCACAAAGGAATGCGATCATCCAAACCAGGGACAGTTTACGCATCTCGCAGCGCACAGCTATTATTACCGCTGTAGTTTTGCTCCTTATGAGCATGTCTTTGGCGGTTGCGGTTCGACGCACATTGAATTCGAGACTGCAACAGGCTCTGGAAGCCGATCAACTAAAAGACCAGCTTCTTAGGAGTGTCAGTCATGAATTACGCACACCACTTGCCTCGATCAATGGATACGCTCAATTATTCGAAGAAGAGGCCTACGGGTCCATTAACCAGGAACAGAAAAAGACGATACAGAAGATACTCATCAATACCACCCAGCTTCAAGGTATGGTGAACAACCTGCTTGACGAAGCCCAGATCGAACAGGGCAGGCTTTCCATCAAATACGCAACCTTTGCTGTCAAAGATCTGATCAAAACAGCCCAATCGACACTTGAGGTTCTCGCAAAAACAAAAGGCGTTGAATTAACCAATGAGATCGCGGCAAATGTACCGCCAATGGTGACCTCCGACAAACTTAGATTGGAACAGATACTTTTTAACCTGACCAGCAATGCCCTCAAATTCACAGAAAGCGGATCAGTGCATATACGAGTCTTTATGCCCAACCCCACTCATTGGGCATTACAGGTAATCGATACTGGTATTGGCATTCCAATGAATGCGCAGGAACATATTTTTGAATCTTTCTGGCAGGTGGATAGTTCGGCAACACGGCAGTATCGCGGTTCCGGGTTGGGATTATCCATCGTGAAACAGCTCACTGACCTGATGAACGGAGAAATCACAGTTGACAGTGAACCAGAAAAAGGAAGTACATTTACGATCATTCTCCCCCTGGAGCCAAAACAATGAGCAAGCCTTTAGCCTTAATCATCGAAGACGAAGCAGATCTTTCTGAGATATATTCCAAAGCCCTGCAAAGCGGCGGTTTTGAGACCATGGCTATTCGAGATGGCAAAAAAGCCCTCGAGCACCTTGCAACCGCTTCCCCAAATGTCATCATTTTAGATCTGCATCTGCCGCATATGGGAGGTGCAAGTATTCTGCAGCATATCCGCTCAAATGAACGTTTATCAAAAACTGCTGTAATTGTTACTACCGCAGACGAACGGCAGGCAGAGGAATTACATGGTCAGGCAGACCTGATTTTGCTCAAGCCAGTCAGCCTTAATCAACTACGCGAGTTGGCAAATCGAATGGCCGCATCCTGACTACCCCGGAACCCGCCTCAAACAAGATATAAAGAGCCCGCCGTTATTCATCGGCGGGCTCTTTTCAGTGCTATAATCCTTCTACAACTAACTTATCGAGTCCCTGATTTACAAATCTGCTGACTCATTTATATCAGCAGTCCGCGCTGTTATTATTTGGGCATTCGCCCATTTTCCCAACATTGATAGACTTCTGAAGACAAGGAAATATTTTGAACTTCGAACAATTTAATCTCGATTCCCGCCTTATGCAGGGAATCAAACGAGCGGGGTATGAAACTGCCACGCCCATTCAAGAAGCCGCCATCCCCGCCGCAGTGAGAGGCCGTGACATTATCGGTACCGCTCAAACAGGCACAGGCAAAACTGCCTCCTTTGTATTACCCATCTTAAACAAATTACTTAATGGCGCACGCGGCGTGCCGCGCGCGTTGATCGTCACCCCCACACGTGAACTTGCTGAACAGATCAACGATGTTGTGAAAACTCTGGCAGCTGGGACAAAGCTGAGAAGTGTAACCATTTACGGCGGAGTCGGAGCGAATCCCCAAATTCAGGCATTGCGCAACGGCGCAGAGATTATTGTCGCCTGCCCGGGCCGCCTACTGGACCTAATCGAACAAGGCCATGCAAAAATGGCGAACATTGAAGTTCTCGTGCTCGATGAAGCCGATCGAATGTTCGACATGGGTTTTCTGCCCGATGTGAAGCGCATCATCAAAGCTGTGCCCACGCAGAGACAGACCATGTTGTTCTCGGCCACCTTCCCCACTGAGATCGAACTGCTCGCAGGGCAGGCGCTCAAACAGGCACAGAAAATTGCAATGGGCATCAGCAAACCTGCGCACACAGTAACGCACGCTTTGTATCCCGTGCCCGCGCATTTGAAATCTGTGTTGCTGCTTGAATTACTCAAGATCACATCTACTGATTCGGTGTTGATCTTCACACGCACAAAATACCGCGCGCAAAAATTGACCCAACAAATTGAACGCGCTGGCTACAAAGTAACTAGTTTGCACAGTGACCGTTCGCAAGGTCAGCGTCAGGCCGCGCTCAAGGGTTTCAAGAACGGCACGCATAACATCATGGTTGCCACAGATATCGCCGCGCGCGGGTTGGATGTGGAAAGTATTTCGCACGTGATCAACTACGACATGCCCGATACCGCCGATGCATACATTCACCGCATTGGCCGCACAGGCCGTGCCCAACGCACAGGCGACGCGTTCACACTCGTCACCCCTGACGACAATGATATGATCCGCACACTCGAACGCATTATGGGAAG
>JAVBXV010000067.1 GCA_030824405.1 Anaerolineales bacterium
ATGAGGCGATTGCGGTCATTTGTCATAATATTCGCAAGTATACAATGTAAGCAAAGTATTTGAAATTCCCTTTTTTGTCTTGACAGCCCCTATTCAGGCGAATACAATTTTGATTATATTTCTATAAAATATTAAATGATCCCCAAGGAGAACTCCAATGGCTTTTGAACTTCCCAAACTCGCTTACGCATACGATGCGCTTGAACCTTACATTGATGCCCGCACGATGGAAATCCATCACACCAAGCACCACAACACCTACGTCACCAACTTGAACGCCGCAATTGAAAAGACCCCCGAACTGGCTGGCAAATCTTTGGAAGCCCTGCTCGGCGACCTGAATGCCGTTCCTGAAGGCGTGCGCATGGTCGTTCGCAATCATGGCGGCGGCACATACAATCACAACCTGTTCTGGGATATTATGGCTCCCAAAGCTGGCGGCACACCTGGCGGCGAATTGGCCAAAGCTATCGATGCCTCCTTTACTTCATTCGATGCCTTCAAAGCAGAATTTGACAAAGCCGCCACAACCCGCTTCGGCTCAGGTTGGGCATGGTTGGTCAAAAAGGGCAGCGGCCTCGCTGTGGTATCCACCGCCAATCAAGACAGCCCGCTGTCGGACGGACTCACTCCCATCCTCGGCATTGATGTTTGGGAACATGCCTATTATCTGAACTATCAGAACCGCCGTCCTGATTACATCGCCGCCTTCTGGAATGTGATCAACTGGGAAGCTGTTGCGGCCCGTTACTCGGCAAAATAAAATAACGTACGAATAATACTAGTCAGGCATTTCGCGGCAGTGTGTTGTTGCGGAGTGCCTGATTTTTAATTTAAAAAAAGCCTTGTCATTGCAATAAAGGAAGATATAATAGTCTTATCTCGTTTGTTTACATTTCCCACAAGGAGAATATTCCATGACCCACATTATTACAAGTTTGTGCATTCGCGACCGCGGTTGTATCGAGGTCTGCCCAGTTGAATGTATCGTCCCCGGCCAGCCAGTAGCTGAATGGCCCTGGATGTACATCGACCCCGACACCTGCATTGATTGCGGTGCCTGCGTTCCCGAATGCCCGTATTCAGCCATCTTCCCAGAAGATGAAGTCCCTGCGGCCTACACTGCCAAGGGCGGCGAGTACATCAGCAACGTTGGCCTTACTGGTCATTACGAAGGTACCAATCATCATGGCAAGCAGGTTGTTCTTGAAACCACAAAACAACTTGCCGCTGGCGAGACGCTCGACCTCACCGCCGATATCAAACCCAATTACGATTTCTTCAAGGGCGGCCCCGGCTACTCCGCGAAGGATAGCGATCAGGGTTCGTAAGAAATAAAGATCAAAAAAGCTGCGCAATATTGCGCGGCTTTTTTATTTAATCATCTACTTTGCGATCGTGCCCAACAATTGCTCTCTTATATACTCCGCTAAAAAGATATTATTTTCTTCCAGCGTAACCACCAGCGCCAGTGGAGTTCCGCCCCAATTGGGCAGCGTACCCGAAACCAGCCAAGTGATGACTGTATCATTTGCACTCGCCTGCCCAACATGACTCCAATACGGCTTGCCTTGCACGATGAAAGCAAGTGCCGCTTCATCCGCCGCCCTGGCCTGCATTATCTCAGTTGGCTCTCCCTCCGCTGCAAGCACCACCCATCCCTGCTCGGGCGCATTTACCGCCATCGAAAGATGCGGAACGGGCATTGTGCCATGGTTGGTTAATGCAGAGGCTGCCAATGCCATCTGAAGCGGACTGACACGCAGGTCTTTTATTGCATTTCCAGAATTATCAAAAGCAGACGGCAGATTGATGGCTGGAGCTTGATAAAAGCCGAGAGTTTTAAAGTATTTTCTTAAGGCATCATCACTGGGTTGTGTTTCGCCGTAGCGGGCTTGCACCCACGGCAGCATGGTTGTACCTGCTGGGTATAGGCCTTGCGTGGCACGATTAACAAGCGGCGCTGTCAGGTTTTGTGCGAGGTTTGCCCCCTCTTCGTCCAATTTATTTGGATCGTAAGTGGGGTGCGAAGCCATGACGAGAATTTCACCTGTTTCTGCATTCATTAATAATATTGCGCCGGGATGTCCACCAAGCAGTTGGTCTGCTTTGGTTTGCAGCGCAAGGTCAATGCTAATGCGTACATCCAGCCCGGGCGGGGGAGTGCCGTATAAAAGATGTTCCCACCAAAGCAAACTGGATGGATTTCCTTTCAAGCCGCGCAGATAATCATCCACACTGGCTTCCAGCCCAGCCTGTCCAAACACTGGGTGCGTGTATCCAGTAATGGGTGCCAGATCGGGGTATAGGTAAACGCGGGCGTAGGAGCCGCTTGTTCCTTCTGTAATATTGATCGGCTGGTTGTTTCTATCTACAATTTCACCGCGTGGAACGTATCGGTCTGAAATTGCGCGGCGGGCGTTGTCTGTGCGGTTGAGCAGGTCTGGTCCACGGGCAATGGCCCACCAGGCCGAAGTCAAAGCTGTAATTGCGAGTCCAACGCCCAGCAGACCCGCGAGCAGGGTATAGGATTTATGATCGGGCAAGGCTGCGGGCTCACTATCTTCGGGGGTACTGATGATGAGCAGGATCAACACCGCCACGAAGGATGTCAACAGGGAGGAGCCGCCATACGATACGAAAGGCAGGGTTACTCCGGTGAGAGGCAGTACACGCAGGTTTCCGCCAATGATTAACAGGCTTTGCACACCTACATATGTTGTTATGCCTGCCGCGAGTAATCTTCTAAATCTATCTGCTGCGCGCATGGCGATGATGATGCCTCTCGCTAGAATCAGCCAGATGGTGGTAAGCAGGCCCAAGGTCCCGACCAGACCGCTTTCTTCTGATATGGCAGCAAAAATAAAATCAGAGATGGCCACGGGCACCAGTAACGGGCTTCCCATCCCGGGGCCGCGCCCTATGGTTCCACCGTTTGCAACGGCAAGCAGAGATTGCACGATTTGATAGGAGCGCCCGGAAGGGTCGTCCCAGGGGTTGATCCACCCGATCACACGTGCGTGAATAATGTCTACATAGAAATACCCAACCAGAAGAGCGGTCGTGAGCACGAGGACAGAGATGAGCAAGACCCGTCTTTTTCCTGTGGCAAGAAACAGCATGATCGTATAAATAAAAATAAATATGGATGCGGTCCCAAGGTCGCGTTGTACCAGCAGCAGGATCAGCGCCAATCCACTCAGGGTGATGGTTGGGATGAAGAGGGGTAGTGCAGAAAGTTGAGTGGGCGGACGGTCTGCGAAATAGGCCGCCAGATAAATAACCAGCAGTAATTTCAGCGGCTCAGATGGCTGAAAATAAACGCCAAGTACACCAAGCCATAAACGTGGTCCAATGCCAAGTGGGTTGGTGCCAAAAAAAATGGTGAAAGCTGTAAGTATTAACCCGCTGACAAGAAGAACGTATTTGTATCTTCGTAAAAATGAAAGGTTGTGCGGTGCCCGCATGGCGGCGATAAACACCAGCATGCTGATCGTCAGCCACGTGGTTTGTTTTAGTCCAAACGATTCATCGAGCCGCCATATCGTTAGCAACCCCCAGCCGCTTAACAAGGCTGCAGCTGGAAAAATATATGGATCGTGGTCTTGTAGGTTTCTTGTGGTGACGTGGTGCGCAATGTAAATTAAAATGCCCCAGGTGATCAACCCGCCCCAGTGCGTGAATCTGTAGGTTACGTCCCATGAGCGCTCGCGCACTGCCGGGGATAGTGTAAGGATGATGGAATAGATCAGCAGGAAGATGCCCGCCCAGCGCAGGAGGCGGCGTTGAATCGAGTTAGTCATGCCTTAATAGTACTTCAAAATTTGACATCATCATATTTTGACTGATGTTGAATTTTTTTAGTTGTCTTTTTTTTCTAATTTTTGGGTGGGGGAAACGAATGTGTCTGAAGTGAGGCTCACGAACAGGCTGACCTTCCCGCATTTGATTTCATCACCAGATGTGATTACGGTCGGCATGTTCAATATGGATTCGTTTAGATAGGTGCCGTTTGTTGAGCTAAGATCTGTGATCCACCATTGCCCATGATGATAAGTTAGTTGTGCATGGCGAGTGGAAACAGTATCGTCTGTAATTGGAATGTCACAGCCAGGGTCGCGGCCAAGGATGATCTCTGGTTGTGAAAAATGTCTTGTAATTTGCACTCCGTTTGTTTGCCTGACGGCAAGGCTGATGCTCGGAACGCGTCTATTGGAAAGTGTTTGTCCCTGTCTGCGTACTTCCCGCCATAACAACCACAAGGCCCAGCCTAGGAAAGCATACAGTGCTAGTGCCATTAAAAGGCGCAGGGCTAAAACGATTGATCCACTCATTTTTATTTCTTAAGGAATTTCGCCGTTGTGTGACGGTCTTTTAAAGTGGCAGTAGGCCGATCGGATGTAGCCAGATGAAGGGGGGCAGTATCTGTCAGATCTGGGCGTGGAGGCGGGTTGTCTTGTCCAAAGATCAACGCAACGCCCGCAAGCGAAATCACATCCCCAGGGTAGAGCACACTTTGGCTGGTACGTTGTCCGTTGACAAATGTACCGCCCGTTGAGTTTAGGTCAAAAACTACATATCTGCCCTTGATCGAACGGAGTTGGGCATGGTTTCTCGAAACGCGCGGATCATCAATAATTAATTGGTTATCCAGTCTGCGTCCAATATTGATCACTGATTGGGAAAGTGGAAAGACTTTAACACCCTCCACGATCAGAAAGGCGTTTTCAGGCAAAGGATTGTTTTCTTCCAGACTTCCAGTGTCTAGAGGGGTTGCGTGTGTGTCTGACATTGGCTCCACCCGATGAGATGCGACTACTTCAGCATCATTTGGACTCAACTTATCGTCCAGAGAAATGGTTATTGTTGGTGATATTGTAAACCTAAACCCAGCTTCCTGTGCCACAGTGGAAATGGAGTGTAACAATATTGCAAGCAATTGCTGATCCTGCCATTTTGCCATGGTTTCGGGGTGTAAAACCAGGGTGAAAATATTCGGCGCAAAGGTTGTGCCATTTCCTGAAATGATTGTGTTTCCATGGATCGCAACAGCAAGTTTTTGAATGATACTGTGTTCTATATTTTGGCCAGGCATCATGCTGGGAATATCTACTTCAACGAGGGCTTGTAGACGAGCCTCAATTTCTTTTAAATTCATTGATCATGCTCCGTTCGAAGCGATTATAGAAGGTGGTAGTTTTTTTAGCAAGTCTGGTATGTGATAATTGTGTTGTAAAGCGGAGATTATTTATAAGTTTTGATTACAGTTTGGGCATTTTTTGTCATTTGGCCGAACTACGTAGCCGCAATTTCGGCATGAATTCGGATGTACGTTGCCGAGAGGTGCTCCACAGGCAATGCAGGAGGGTTCGCCAACTGGGTTTGCTGTATGGCAAAATTCACATCTGAGGCGCTTTAAGCGGTCAGACAATTCTGTTGTTGCCCCGGCAGCCCTAGCTGTTTGTGTGATCACTTGCCATATTTTTTCATCAATTTGCAGATATTCAATATCTTGCGCAATATCGTCCAGCCGCCCCAACAGGCTGAATGGATTTCTGATTGCGGCAAGGGCGCTTGCCCCAAGGCTTGCCGCTACGCCCAGCCAGGCCTGCTGGCCAATTTCTACCATCACCCCATCATCTACCTTCTGAATGGTAACGGTTAGTGCTGTTTGCCCGCCAGACATTGCTTCAGGACGGGTGCCAACCTGTACAACCATCTTATCGCTGCTTCCCAGCGTTTGCGCGCGTAAGTTTCCTTGATTAAATTCAGCAAGCAATGCTTGCGCAATGTCCACTGGTTTTAGGATTCCGTGAAAGATTTTTCGTTCCATGAAGTAGATTATAATCGCCTTTGCGATTCTCCTTATGAGATACTACGAAATGAAGCGACTCCAGTTTCAATTACCCCTCTTTATTGGTTTTCTTGCCGTTTTGTGGATTTTTTCCGCATCTTCCTTGACCGTTGTACTGGCTCAGGAACCTACAGCCACGCCTGCGCCTCAAGTTTCTTCGACAGGCATGTTCATCACGGTGATCACTGATGAACCCCAAATTAATGTCCGTTTGGGTCCCAGTTCTTCGATCTACCCGATCGTTGGAACATTATTGCGCGGAAGTACAGCTCCTGCGTTGGGCCGTTCCCCAGGTGGAGATTGGGTCCAGATAGAATTTGCTGGGGCGCCCAATAACATGGGTTGGGTGTATTCTCCTCTGGTACAGGTTTCTCCGGGAACCTTGCAAATTTCGGAGCCGCCTCCAACCCCTGTCCCTCCTGCCACATCCACTGTTGACCCAACATTAGCCGCTCAATTTACAATTCTCGCTACCAATACACGCCTGCCAACGTTCACACCTCCTCCTCCGTTGGTTGTACCCAGCTACGTTGATGCTAATGTGGAGAATGAAGGCGACTCTGTTCCTTTGGGCGTGGTGATCATGTCTTTGGGTGTATTTGGATTTGTTGGCTTTTTTGTTTCCCTTTTCATTCGCCGTCGTTAATGTAGGGAATACTGACCCCCATGGCACTTCAGAAATTTAAGTTTGCCATCCTGATGCTCATATCTTTGATGATGTGCGCGTTGTTTTTCTATTCCCCATCACAGCTTTCGGTTCAGGCGCAGCAACCCACTGGCTCCATTCCAACGGTGACAGGCACTCCTTTGGGGGTGATTGTCAATGTAGACCCATCTCTTCCTTTTGTAAACGTGTACTCCGGCCCCAGCACTTATTTATATCCTTCGATCGGCCTTTTGCTTGGTGAACAGGAGGTATCTGCCTATGGGTATTCCGAGGATGGAAACTGGTTGCAGATATATTATCCAGGCGTGCCAGATGCCGTGGCCTGGGTATATGCCCCTTATATGAAGATAAAGAAACCCGGCAGCCTGCCAGTTTTGGATTCCCCTTCAACCCCAACCCCAGCGTCTACGCCCACAATTGACCCTACCTTGCAGGCTGCATTTATTGTGCCAGTCACATCCACCCGTTTGCCAACATTTACAGCGCCTGCTCCATTGTCTCTTTCCTCTTTTGAAGAGAATTCAGATAGCGCAACTCAGCTACCTGTGGGCCTTTTGATCTTTGGCTTGGGTTTTATTGGCATGCTGGGTGTGGCTATCTCATTCCTTCGCGGCAGATAAAAATATTTTTCGAACGGGTGTTAAATAAAAAAAGTGACCATGCAAATGGTCACTTTTTTTATTTATAAAAGAGTTTTATTCTAGTTGTTGCAAGCGCAAGAGCCGCCGCAAGCACAGCTGTCACCACAGCCATCACCTTGTGCTTTGGTGGCATTGGGGCTGCTTACTGCAAAACCAGCGCCATGCTGTGGGTCGTTCACAAAGTCAACGGTTGCATCACGGAGATAGTCAACGGATACTTCGTCTACTACAACTTTGACGCCGTCAGATTCGAAGATCGTATCAACGTCACGGAAGTTATTGTCGAGTGCCATTCCAAAGTTGACGCCAGAGCAGCCACCACCTGCAACATAGACGCGCAGGGCAAAGCCTTCAAGATTTCGTTGAGCAAGAATATCCTTCACGGCCTGTGTGGCGGCTGGGGTTAATGTGAAAAGTTGTGTTTCGATTTGCTGGAGCATTTCTTGTTTCTCCTTATATATGAATATGTGTGTAATTCGGTCAAATATTATCAGGTTTGGAATGGGTTGTCAACTTGCAGGCGTGGAACATTAATTTGCACTCATATTTCTTGACACATTCTATTTGCAACTGTAAAATCCTTGTGAACTATTAGGCGAAAGCCTACATTTTATTTTATTCCCCTGGAGGAATGCCACACATGTATTATATGCAAGGACTACAGCCTTTTGAAGCAATTGCTATCTGGGTCGTATTTGGCATTGCCATTGTTGGCCTTTTGTACGCGTTGCTTCTCCGTACTCAGATCCTGCGTGAAGACAAAGGTACTGAAAAAATGCAGGAAGTTTGGCATGCGATCAAAGATGGTGCTAATGCGTATTTGCAGAAGCAGATCCGCTCGATCGTTCCCCTGATTGTTGTGCTCACATTTGCGCTTTTCTTTTCAGTTTACATTGTGCCCCCGTCTCCAGAAGCTCTTGAGCGCTTCGCAGATAAAACCCCAGATCAGGTTCGGTTCATTATCGGAATTGCACGTGCGCTTGCGTTTGTAATGGGCGCAGGTTTTTCCCTTACTGTGGGACAGATCGGTATGCGCATGGCGATCGAAGGCAATGTACGCGTGGCGGCCGCTTCCAAGAGGTCATTTGGCGAAGCGCTTCGTATCGCGTATCGCGCTGGCACCATCACTGGCATGCTCACAGATGGACTTGGTTTGCTCGGCGGAACCATCATCTTCATCATCCTTGGTATTGCCGCACCTGATGCTCTATTGGGCTTTGGTTTTGGCGGTACTCTGCTCGCGTTGTTCATGCGCGTGGGCGGTGGTATTTTCACTAAGGCAGCAGATGTCGGCGCTGATCTGGTCGGTAAAGTAGAAGCAGGTATCCCTGAGGATGATCCGA
>JAVBXV010000291.1 GCA_030824405.1 Anaerolineales bacterium
GAACACCACACACGCGGCGCAGTTTCTTTTTTTATTATTCCAAAACGATTTCCCAACTCTTCAGCATATTTTTTAAAGACGACATTTTCTTCACCGATCGCAATGAACCACTCAACTTCATCCGCTTCGCTCTGCGCCGATAGTTGGTTGCCAGTAAGTGACACATGCGCATCTGTGGCAAGTGCGCCCAATAAAAGAATGTCTCCGTTCTCAAGTTCTATTGCGCCCAGCCATGCTCCGTATGGATTTTTTCTGAGCGCATGCACGGCGTCCACTTGAAGCGGGTGGAAGATCGCAGGCTTTTGAATCGGGAACGGGGAGAGATCTGTCCACGCGGCGAGTGACCATGATTGCCAGCCATGCCGATAATAGCGGACGGGTGCAGCGGCCAACTCAATTTGCAGTTCTCTTGCTGAAACGATCTGGAAATTTTGTAACTCGGAAATTTGAAATGTTTTCATTTGGAAGCCTGTGTGGATGTGAATAGGATAGGCTATTTTACAGGATAATCTTCAGGTCAACTGGATTTATTGCCCCTTGACGACTAAATAGCGGTAAGGTATAGTTTTGGCGTCACATTCGGAAGAGATGCGTGAAAACCATGTATGAATTCGACAAAACAGACATAAAAATCGTCAATTTACTCCTTGAGGATGGACGCATGTCCGCCTCGGAGATGTCGCGCCGTATGGCGGACATTTCTGAGCGTGCTGTGCGCTACCGTGTGGATCGAATGATAGAAGAGGGTGTCATTCAGATCAGCGCGGTGGTTAGTCCCGAGGCACTGGGCTTCAATATCAAGGCAGATGTCTGGCTTGAGGTTGAGGCCGATGCTGTTTTGGAGGTTGCCAGAAAAATGGCATCTTTCGAAAATGTGACGTACGTAGCCTGCGGCATTGGACAGAATGACATCAGTATTCAGTTGGTAGCCAGGGATACTTCTGAGATCTACTATTTTGTTACAGAAGTGGTTCGTAAAGTTCCCGGGGTTCGCAAGACCACAACTTCCATAGTACCGATCATTCTCAAAGATGTTTACCAGTGGAGAGTGCCAGAACGAATTGCAAATGAATTGTCAGAGAACGGATCAGTAACGACATCCAAAAATCCATAAAAGGAGAGTGTATGTTTGGTTCGAAGACGCAATCATTACAGCAGCGCGCGCAAAAAGTTTTGCCATTGGGCGTGAATTCCAATTTTCGTTTCTGGGGGGATGGAATTACACCATATGTGGAAAAAGCCAAGGGCGGTTATTTATGGGATGTGGACGGCAAAAAATATATTGATTATCGCATGGCCTTCGGGCCTATTATTTTGGGACACTCCTATGATGAAGTGGATCAAAAGGTAATTGAAGAGATCCAAAAAGGCATTCTGTTTGCCATGACAGGCGAGCTTGAAGTGGCCGTGGCGGAGTTGATCGTTGAAATGTCGCCAGCCATCGAGATGGTGCGCATGGCCTGCTCTGGCACGGAAGCCACCATGCACGCCATTCGCGTGGCGCGTGCTTATACAGGCCGTGAGCTCATTGTAAAATTTGAAGGCAATTATCACGGTTTCCATGACCACACCTTGTGGTCAACCTATGCGCCCGTGGAAACGTACGGCAATCGCCGCAGTCCCATTGCGGTGCCTGCTTCATCGGGCATTCCCAAGGGCATGCGCGAATTTATTATTACATTACCCTTCAATGACTTTGAAGGGTTTGAGCGTGTCATGCGCTCTTACGGTGATCAAATTGCGGCAGTTATTTCTGAGCCGTGTCAGGGGAATTGTGCGGCCATTAATCCACAGGATGGTTTCCTGCAGCTCATCCGCCAGAAGACCGAAGAGTACGGCTGTGTCTTTATTTTGGATGAAGTCAAAACTGGATTCAGGATCGCGAACGGCGGCGCACAGGAATACTACGGCCTCCAACCAGACCTGGTGACGTATGCAAAGGCTTTAGGCAATGGCTACCCTGTGGCAGCCTTTGGCGGTAAAAAAGAGATCATGTCCATCATCGGGCATGGTGTGGCGCAAGGCGGCACATACACAAATAACAAGCCTGGAATTGCAGGCGCGTATGCCACATTAAGTTTGTTGAAGTCCAAGCCCATTTTGAAGACCATCGAAAAACGTGGACAACGCCTCATGGATGGCTTGAAGGAAATCTTTGAAGAGAACGATATCCCTGCAGTGTTCACTGGCTATCCCGCCATGTTCTCGTTTTCATTGAATATCGACTCCATCACCTGTCAACGCGATTGGGCGAAGAGTGACCACGATCTGTACATTGAACTGGCGGATAAGGCAATTGCGCGCGGCGTGATGCCAGACCGCGATGCTCGTGAGCCATGGTTCATGTGTTATGAGCATTCAGATGCAGATGTTGATGAAACATTGAATGTGTATGCGGAAGCTGCCAAAGAAGTAAAAAAGTAATTGTCAAAGGTCGGAGGTCAAAAGTCAATTTGAGACTTGCGACCTTTGACCTTTCGGCTTTAAACCAAGGAAATCAACATGACCAATAAACTAACCTCCAAAGAGATCGTTGACCTCAATAAAGAATATACATTTTTCTCCTGGTCCAATCAGGGACAGGTGAACCCAATCCCTGTCACCAGAGCCGATGGCGTGTATTTCTGGGATGCGGATGACAAACGTTATCTCGATTTTGCCTCCCAATTGGTCAACACCAATGTGGGACATCAACACCCCAAAGTGGTCAAAGCCATTCAAGATCAGGCCGCTGTGTTGACCTTCGTCAGCCCTGGTGCTGCAACCGAGCCGCGTGGCTTGTTGGGGAAGAAGCTTGCCGAGATCACCCCTGGCGATTTGAAGAAAACTTTCTTCACCCTGGGCGGGGCGGAAGCCAATGAAAATGCGATCAAGATCGCTCGCCAATATACAGGCAGACATAAAATTCTGGCACGCTATCGTTCTTATCACGGTGCTACTCACGGCGCAATTGCGTTGACTGGTGATTATCGTCGTCTGCCCGCCGAACCCGCCATCTCTGGCGTTGTCCATTTTCTCGACCCGTATTGCTATCGCTGTCCATTTGGCTGGACGAAGGACACCTGTCATCGCGAGTGCATCAGCCATGTTGAAGAGGTGATCCAGCATGAAGGTCCAGACCAGATCGCAGCAATTATCCTCGAAGGCGTGACGGGTACGAACGGACTCATCATCCCGCCCGATGAATATTGGCCGCGTATGCGTGAGATCTGCGACAAGTACGGAATTCTTTTGATCTCTGACGAAGTGATGAGTGGCTGGGGGCGCACAGGTGAATGGTTCGCTGTAGATAACTGGGACGTAACCCCCGACATCATCACCACCGCCAAGGGCATTACCTCTGGCTATGTGCCGCTTGGCGCTGTCATTGTCCGCGAGCATATTGCGAAATATTTTGATACTCACATGCTTTCAGCTGGTCTTACCTATAACGGTCACGCGCTTGCTTGTGCCGCCGCGCTTGCTACGATCGAAGCCTATGAAGAAGAACATATATTTGACAATGCCAAAACCGTTGGCAAGCATCTTGGCACAAGGCTTGAAGAGTTGAAGGCGAAGCATCCGTCTGTTGGTGATGTGCGTTACATTGGTATGTTCTCGGCTTTGGAGTTGGTCAAGAATCGCGAAACGAAAGAACCATTGGATATCACCCCGCTGAAGAATTTCATGATCGCCAATGGCGTGTATATGTTCAACTTCAAGAATATTCTTTTCGTCGTGCCGCCTTTGGTGATCACGAAGGAACAACTGGACGAAGGTTTGAATCTGCTGGATGAAGGTCTGGCAGAGTTGATGGACACACAGACAGTCTAAAGTCAAAGGTCGAAGCCGCGTGACTTTTGACTTAAAACCTTTGACTATTTTTTCGGAGAATCTATGGAAATCTTAAACTACATAAATGGCGAATGGATCAAGCCTGCCGTAAAAGAATATTTTGATGTGGTCAACCCCGCAACTGGAGATGTGATCGCAAAGACGCCGCTCGGCACAAAAGCGGACGTGGATGCGGCGGCGAAGGCAGCCAGTGAAGCCTATGTTTCATGGCGGCGCGTGCCAGTCAATGATCGTGTGCAGTACCTGTTCAAGTTCCGTAATTTGATGCGCGAGAACGGCGATGAAATAGCGAAGCTCATCACCGATGAATGCGGAAAAACATTTGATGAAGCCAAGGCCGAAATGGTCCGCGCGTACGAAAATATTGAAGTGGCTTGCGGAATGCCGCACATGAGCAAAGGTGAATTCGTGGAAGACATTGCACCTGGCATTGACGAGATCATGATCCGTCAGCCTGTGGGCGTCTGTGCCACTATCGCACCCTTCAACTTCCCTGGCATGATCCCGTTTTGGTATCTGCCTTACGCACTCGCGGCGGGCAACACCTACATCGTCAAGCCGTCTGAAAAAGTGCCCATGACCATGCAGTTTATTTTCAAACTCATCGAGCAAGTTGGTTTTCCGAAGGGCGTGGTCAATTTGGTTAATGGCGCAAAAGATACCGTCGATGCCATTCTTGAGCATCCGTCTATTCGCGCGATTACGTTTGTGGGCTCGACCAATGTGGCCAAATATATTTATGCAACTGCAGCTTCACATGGCAAACGTGTGCAGGCACAGGGCGGCGCAAAGAATCCCGTCATTGTTCTTCCAGATGCAGATATGGAAATGGCGACGAAGATCATCGCCGATTCAGCCTTCGGGTGTGCAGGCCAGCGCTGTCTGGCAGTTTCCCTCGCTGTGACAGTGGGTGAGGCGCGCAATCATTTCACCGAGTTGATCTGTGATGCGGCTTCGTCTCGAACTGTTGGCTACGGCATGGATTCTGCTACGCAGATGGGTCCCGTCATCAACACCGCATCCCGTCAGCGCGTGGAGCAGTTGATCGCCCTTGGCGCAAAAGAAGGTGCAGGCGTGCCCGTGGATGGACGTAACACGGTTGTGAAAGGCTACGAGCGTGGACACTTCGTCAGACCGACGATCCTCTCCGATGTCCAGCAGGGAAGCGAAATTGCGAAGACAGAAATCTTTGGGCCAGTGCTCAGTCTCATGCATGTCAACACCATCGACGAAGCCATCCAGTTGGTCAATAGTGGGCAGTACGGCAATCAAGCCAGCTTGTTCACGTCCAGTGGAAATGCGGCGCGTCGGTTCAGATATGAAGCCGATGCGGGCAATATCGGGATCAACATTGGCGTTGCGGCGCCGATGGCCTTCTTCCCGTTTAGCGGTTGGAAGGATAGTTTCTTTGGTGACATGCACGGGCAGGGCATGGACGCGGTTGAGTTTTTTACACAAAAGAAAATTGTTGTGGAACGCTGGCCGAAAGAGTGGACAAGGAAGTTCTAAACTTATAACGTCATGGCGGGGAGTGTTAATGCATCACCCTCGCCATGACAAAAACTAGAGGATATATTTATGGCACAAGATTACGAAGACGCACTGGACTATTCATCCCGTTGGATCGACCTCATTCACAAGAATGAATTTCCCACGCAGGCTGAAGCATATAAGATCATTGATGAATCAAAAAATAATTTTGCCGAACATTACAACCGCAATTGGTTGGAATATCGCAAGTCTGTAACCGAGGCGGGCGATTGGGCGGCTGTGGAGTGGAGTGGTTCAGGCGCAGTATTCAAGGATGTGCTTGGGCGCGAGTATTTGGATTTTCTTGGCGGCTACGGCATGATGGATCTGGGTTGGAGTCATCCTGATGTGGTTGCCACTGTGAAGGCGCAGTTGGAACGTTCGCCCATGCCTTCGCAGGAGTTGATCGATCCGTTGCGCGGCGTGCTGGCGAAGTTGCTTGCAAATATTACGCCTGGTGATTTGAAATACAGTTGGTTTGCGGCGAGTGGAACCGAAGCCAATGAAGCGGCGATGAAGATCGCAAAATTATATACTGGCAAGACCGCATTTATTGTTGGTGTGAAAGCATTTCATGGAAAGACGATGGGTACGCTTTCGTTGATGGGCAAATCGGATTATCGTGCGCCCATGGGCGCGTTGTATGGCGGGCAGGTTTATCACGTTCCGTTTGGCGATGCGGATGCGGTGGAGAAGCAGCTTGAGATCTGTGAGAAGGTTGGCATTGGCGTTGCCGCGGTGATGTTCGAGCCCATTCAAGGTGAGTCTGGTGCGATCGTGCCTCCTGATGATTTCTGGCCGCGCATCCGTGCTGCGACGAAAAAATACGGTGTGTTACTAATTGCGGATGAAGTGCAAACAGGCCTCGGGCGCACGGGGAAACTGTGGGGCGTTGAACATTGGAATGTCACACCTGATATTTTAACCGTGGCAAAATCCCTTGGTGGCGGCGTGATGCCTGTCAGCGCGGTGATAACCACGGAAGAAATTTTCCATCCGATGATGTACCCGAATCCATTTATGCATACCACCACTACAGGCGGCGGCGCACTGGCTTGTTCTGCAGCGATCGCGGCGATCCATGTTACGTTGCGTGAAAAGTTGTGGGAGCAGGCTGCTGATAAGGGGACATATATTATGACGCAATTAAATAAATTTGCGGCGCAATATCCGCAAATTTATGAGAAAATAACGGGCAAAGGTCTCCTGATCGGTATGCATTTCAAAACCGCGGAACTCGGCTACAAAGTAGCATCAGGTTTATTCAAGAGAAATGTTTTGGTGGCGGGCACATTGACCAGCGCTCAGACCATTCGCATCGAGCCGCCCCTGGTGGTTACCAAAGAACAGATGGACATGTTGTTGGATCGTCTCGGCGAGACATTGGCTGAGATCAGCAAGGCGATGTAATATTCCAGAACTCTTCCGAGGAGAAGATAGATGACCAGTGAATTTGCAGTTGAAATGCGCGATGTTGTAAAACGTTTCATAACGCCTGAAGGGAACGATATGGCCGCCGTGGACCACGTAACCATGAAAATCAAGAATGGCGAGTTCTTTTCCATGCTTGGTTCTTCAGGGTGTGGAAAGACGACTTCTCTGCGTATGATCGCAGGCTTTGAATGGCCGACGGAAGGTGAAGTGTATATTGAAGGTGTGCCAATGGGGCATACTCCGCCGTTCCAAAGAAAGGTGAATACGGTTTTTCAAAGTTACGCGCTTTTTCAACACATGACCGTTTTTCAGAACATTGCTTTTGGTCTGGAGATGGAAGGTGCTCAAGAGGATGAGATCAAAAAGCGTGTCGGCCGCGCACTTGAGATGGTGCAGTTGAATGGCATGGAGCGCCGCAGGCCCAAACAGCTTTCAGGTGGACAGCAGCAGCGTGTTGCTGTGGCCCGTGCTCTGGTCAAAACGCCTGATGTGTTGTTGTTGGACGAACCACTTGGTGCGCTGGATCTGAAGCTTCGCAAGGAGATGCAACTTGAATTAAAGGCGCTTCAACAGCAGCTTGGCATCACCTTTATTTACGTGACGCATGATCAGGAGGAAGCCCTCACCATGTCTGACCGCATTGCCGTAATGAGCAAGGGCAAGGTTCAGCAAATGGGTACTCCTGTGGAAGTGTATGAACGCCCTGCAAATAAATTTGTCGCAGATTTCATCGGGGAGTCTAATTTTCTCGAAGGCAAGATCAAGTCCCTGTCGAAGGATGAGGCGAGTGTTTTTGTCTCCAGTTTGAATACCGAGTTGACGGGGATTCCTATTTCTCAAGGATTGGTGAAGGGTGAGGATGTTGTTGTTTCCATCCGCCCTGAGAAGATACGAATTGCACAGAAGGATGCCTTGAAGCAAAATATGATTCAGGCCAAGGTGACCAATATGGTTTATATTGGCGCGGACACACACGTGTACGTGGATGCGCATGGCTCGAAAATGAAGGTGTTGGAGCAGAACCATATTTCACGTCTGGACACCAGCTCTTTTTATAAGACTGGGCAGGATGTCTGGTTGATGTTGATGCCAGAAAATACGCTTGTGTTGAAGAA
Organism: Anaerolineales bacterium; assembly: GCA_030824405.1. GTDB lineage: Bacteria > Chloroflexota > Anaerolineae > Anaerolineales > Villigracilaceae > Villigracilis. The sequence goes on from JAVBXV010000291.1 coordinate 7,914, forward strand.
GGACTGATCATGCTTAAGCGATTGCGCGAGAGTAAATCTGCCCAGGGAACTCTGCTGGCCCTGCCGACAACCGTCTGGCTGTTTGTGTTGTTGATCATTCCTTTGATCCTGACCTTGATCGTGAGCTTTGGGAAACGCAGCCCTGACGGCGATGTGATCTATAGCTTTACACTGGAAAATTACACCCGCCTGATGGGATACAGTACCAATTGTGAGAACGGACAGGCGAGTTGTTTTGACCCGTTGTATGTTCAGATATTGGGACGTTCCCTGTCTCTGGCATTTAATACGACCATGATCGTAATTATTATGGCGTATCCGTTGGCGTATTTTATAGCCCGTGCTCATCCAAAGAAACGCAATACATATTTGTTCATGGTGTTGATCCCGTTATGGACGAATTTCGTCATCCGCGTTTATGCGTGGATGATGTTGCTTCGCAAGGAGGGTGCGATCAATATTGTTTTGGGAACGGTGGCGAAGTGGCTGGGAATTGATTTTGTGCCGCTTGAACTGTTGTACACCCCAGGCGCGG
>JAVBXV010000407.1 GCA_030824405.1 Anaerolineales bacterium
CCTTCCCCGCCTCCGAATCAGACCCTGAAACGGGTGCGGCCTATCTGGGAGATATCCTCATCTCAGTTCCACGCGCGGCTCAACAGGCGCAAGCCGCAGGCCACCCTGTGGAAGCGGAAGTGCAACTGCTGGTGGTTCACGGCGTTCTGCATTTGCTCGGGCACGACCATGCTGAGGCGGAGGAAAAAGCTCGTATGTGGGCCGAGCAGGCCAAGGTTTTGGAAAGACTCGGTTTGTTCTACATCAAAATACAGGATTCGTAGTGAAGTCATTCTGGTTGTCTCGAATCGCATCTTTTCGTTATGCATTTCATGGATGGTCTCACGTTTTAAAAACCCAGCGCAACACATGGATTCACAGTTTCATTGCGATAGCTGTTTTTATTGTGGGCTTGTGGGTTGGGCTGCCGCCGCGTGATTGGGCGGTGATCGTTCTGGCAACTGGGTTGGTGTTCGCTGGCGAATTTATGAACACGGCCATCGAAGCCGTTGTGGACCTTGCCAGCCCAGACCTGCATCCCCTTGCAAAAATTGGCAAAGACGTTGGCGCGGCTGCCGTGCTTGTAGCCGCTTTGGCAGCCATTCTCGTTGGTCTGCTGATCTTAGGCCCGCCGCTTTGGTCAAAACTTTTAACAATTTTCTCTACTCTCTAATCCCTTAATCCTGGAGTTTTCATGTCCCTCTCTTTTAAATTCGGTACCGTTGGTTCACCCACAGGCACGCCCAAGAAACCAGGCGGTTCAGTGGGTGCAATTGAATTTAGTAAATCGATCGGCATGCTTGCGTTTGAGTTGGGCTGGGTGCAATCGGTGCGCGTGACCGAAGCCACTTGCGCGTTGATCAAAGCGGCCAGCGATACACATGGGGTTTTGTTGAGCGTGCATGCGCCGTACTTTTTTAATTTGAACGCCACGGCTGAAGAATGGCCCAAATCGCGCAAGCGATTAATGGATGCGGCGCATTACGGCTATCTCGCAGGCGCAACCGATATTGTCTTTCATCCTGGCTCTTATTTTGGCAATGACCCCGCCGAAGTGTTGAAGGTTGCCATTCCACGCTTGAAAGGCTGTGTGGACGAGCTGAAGAAGAATGGCGATCAAGTAACCTTGCGCCCGGAGACGATGGGAAAATCTGCGATGCTTGGCTCGATCGAAGATGCCATCGCGATGAGCGCCGCTATGGACATGGTACAGCCGTGTATCGATTTCGCTCACATGCACGCCCGCCCCGGTGATGGTTCGATGAACACGTATGAAGAATGGTCTAAACTTTTGGAAGGCTATAAAAAAGAATTAGGCGCAAAGGCTCTCAAAAATTTACACATTCATCTTTCTGGCATTGAATACGGCGAGAAAGGTGAGAAGAATCACCTGCCCCTCGCAGATGCCGATCTGGATCTAAAGGCACTCTTCAAGGCATTGCATGATTTCGGCTGCGCAGGCCGCATCATGTGCGAAAGCCCCATCATGGAAGTGGACGCGTTGAATATGAAAAAGGCGTGGATGAAGGTCAGCGGTGAGAAGGAAAAGTAAACATAGCTCCTTTATACAAAAAAACTCCAGACTGAAAAGTCTGGAGTTTTTTTGTTAGATTACTTATTGCGTTGAGACTTCCCCTTCCTCTGCGATCTTATTTGCCCTGCCCACTAAAAACACTGCGGGTAAAAGCAAAAAACCAGAGGTCGTGATGGCGGCGATCACAGAAGCAAAACGTGCCACCAAAGCCACACTTGGCCCGCCTGCAATTTGACCAAATGCATCCACCTGACTTGTCATCGAATGGACTGTGGCTCGTGTTTGCGAATCAAGTTTCTGATTCACCCAGCCTGTATAAAGCGGGCTGCTCACGCTGCGGAAAATGTTGATGACGAGATACAGGATCAAGGTCACAGAGAGAAGCGGAGAGACTGCAAAGCCGATCATGGCAGCAGAGATCAATCCCGTTACGATTAGCATGGCCCGCCCGATCGCCAGCGGACTTCCCGAGTCCACGCGCTTTTCCACAAAACGAACAGCGAGAATGGTCAGGATCGAACCTGCGATGCGAAGCGCTGCAAAGAACGCCACCTGATTGTTCCCAAAGATGATCGGGATATCAAATGTGTCCAACAGATGTTTGACCCACAAACGGTCGAAACCTTCGCTGTATAAACCGTAGAACAAACCAATACCAAGAATGGAGATCAAACGCGGGCGCGCTTTAACTGCATTCAAACCTTCGTTGAAGGTGTACACCATGTGCTGCCAGGTATTGCGGTCATCTTTTTGAGTTGGATGAAAACCCGTCTCGGGCATGATGACGATCAGTGCAGCCGCGATCAGCATCACACCGATTGCGCCGATAATGATCGGCAGCCCCACGTTGTTCGCGCCGACAAACATGGCGAGCCCCATGCCGAAAAGCGAAGCAACAAGCCCCACCTGCGTGGCGCGCATAAATAATTTATTGGCTTTCTCTTCGCCAACTTCATCCGAGATCCATGCCTGTGTGGCGCCGCTGGTAAAGGTGTAGCCCAATCCCCAGATCACCTGCGCGATCAAGATCGGCAGAAAAGCGGGGAAGAGTCCTTCCACCAAAAAACCGACTCCCATTAGAAAATAACCAACGATGATCGACAAACGGCGTGAGTAAACATCTGCCACGACCCCAGTTGGGATCTCAAATAAAAAAGCAGACAACTCCACCGTAGTGCCAACCAGCACGAGCTGCAGCGGAGTAAGCCCAGCCACAGTGGCTTCATAGAGAGACATGGTTACGAACATCATCGAGAACAATGCAGATGCCGTAAATTCAATAAACAAATAAACTTTGGTTGCGTCTAATTTTAAGGTGCGAAACATATTCTTTCCCTGTAAAAACTTGCAGAAAAATTATCTGGCAGGAAGATTCTCCCTTTGCCCGAAAATGTGGAAAGTAAAGAGTATGATTTTCATTTTTATCTCCTGATTTTTAAAATAAGATATTGTTACTTGGTACCCAATATTTGATTCAATTGCTTCAAAGCTTCCTGCGGATCTTTGAACAGGATGCCCTTCATGCCGATCTTTTCGCAAGCCTCAATATTCTCCAACACATCATCGACGAAGACCGCCTCTTCTGCTTTAACTTTTGCCTGCTCCAACGCAATTGAATATATCTTCGCGTCTGGTTTTGCCACTCCCACCTCTGCAGAGATGATCACCGTCTCAAAAATATCGATGACCTTTTCCCTGGTAATAAAATCGCGCATCCCACTCCAGGCATTGGAAATAAGCCCCGTGTGAAAATCTCCACGCAGCGCGCGGATCGTGGACACAAGATTACGGTCGATCACGTCTCCGCCAAAAAATGCATCTCGAAAAGACGGCATTTCAGACCTGGGAAGTTTGAACCGTTTCAAAACTTCAAACCAATGCGCCTCTTCCGTGATCTCACCAATGGAGGCGCGTCTCGCTGAAGTTGCACCAAAGACAGCTCTGTCGATCTCTTCATAGTCCATGTTGAAACGTTCGGCCAATTGCTGGCGCGGAGATTGATATTCGGTGCGCATGATCACGCCGCCAAAGTCAAAAAAAACTGCTCTAATGGTCATTTTGAATACATCCTATTAACAGACAAAGCCGAAAAGACTCTCGTCTTCGCGGCTTTGTTGTGGAGTTCGATATGAAGGGTTACTTCTTCTTTCCCTTTTCAGGAGCCTTCTTTGCGGCGGGTTTGGCCGCAGCAGGTTTTTTCTCAGCAGGCTTCTTCTTGGCAGTGGTTGCGGCTGCTTTTGCGGTTGTAGCTTTCTTTGCCGCAGGCTTCTTCACGCCAGTGATCTGTGCTGCTTCCTTGGCGCCTTTTGGAAGGGGCGTTGTTTTGGAGGTTGCACCACCAGCGGCCTCAAGCGAGTTGGCTGCTGCCAGCATTTTGGCTGCATCCTGCCAGTTGGGGAGAAATAGCTCCATCCGTTGACGGGAAATGGAGTTGGCACGACGGCAGCGCGGACAATGCGCATCGTAGTGGTTCATGTTCTTGTCGTTCATGTGCACCACCGCAGTTAGCATTTCATTGCGGCTTAGGGTGAACGGTGTCTGGCAATAGATACATCTCAGATTCATGGAGGTATCCTTTCTGGGGAACTGGAATAATTGATTCTACACTGAATTTGCCCACACTGCCAATCGGCTTTTCGGCCTATTGCTTTTTCCTACGAGTTCGTTTCCCTGCCAGCGCGGAGTTCCTTCTCGTAGGTGACAAATTCACTCACCACGTACATGCCTGCCCGCTGATACAGGCGGGTTGCGCCTGTGGGGTTGGAAGCGTCTACACCGAGGCCGATGGTGGCCATGCCGCGTTTGTAAAACTCGCCAAAGGAATGCCGCAAGAGGGCCAGGCCAAGTCCCGTTTTGCGCCAGGGGCGGCGAACACCTATTGTGCCCACCCAGCCAGACCCCATGCGGAAGCGGTTTTGTGAAAATCCTGCAATTTGATCTCCATCCCAGGCGATCATCCAAAGAGTAGGGTCAAAATTTGGATTGTCAAATTTTTGAGACCAGTTTTCGTAGGTAAATTCATGGCTGCCCCAGTGATCGCGGAAGGCTTCGTTATTTGCCTGCCAGGCAGCAACAGCATGTTCGTCTTTGATGAACGGCCGCAATTCAATACCTGCGGGGAAAGTCACTGCCTCGGGAGCTTCTTGTAGTTGGATTTCCATGCGCCAGTAATGGCGGATGGGAGAGTAGCCTTCGGCGCGGAGCAAGGGATCTCCAGCCTCGTTTTTGATATTAATCATACTTTGGATAACTACCCGCGTATCCAGTTCGGCAAGTTTCATTTCAGCCTGTGCGCGTTCGGACATTTTTTCAAGTAGGGAGGTTCCAATCCCCAGGCCTCTGAATTCGGGATGAACGCATCCATCTGCTTTAAGTTTACAGTGACCATTCTCGTTATAAAATTCTTCACTGCCCACAATGCGGCCATCCTGAGTTTCCACGACAAAGACATCACGTTCAACGAGAAAGCCCTCGCTAGTCCACGCGTTTACAAGTTCCTCGGCTGTCATCATAAAACTCGCATCGCCTTCCATTTTGGCGACATCGTAGGTGAGTTTCGCTATTGCATCGGCATCTGTCAAACTGGCAGGGCGCAGGGTCAGGCTGGGGTCGAGATGCGCTTTTTCAGTCATGGTGATCTCCTAAAGTTATTCTTCCAAGCTTCGGCCAGCGCGGAGTTCTTTCTCATACGTGACAAATTCACTCGCAACGTACATACCTGCCCGCTGATACAGGCGCGTTGCTCCCGTCGGGTTGGAAGCGTCCACACCGAGGCCGATGGTGGCTTTTCCACGCTTGTAGAACTCACCAAAGGAGTACTGAAGCAGGGACAGTCCCAATCCCTTTTTGCGCCAGGGGCGGCGGACACCGAGTGTGCGGACCCAGCCAATGCCCATGCGGAAGCGGTTTATTGAGAAGCCAGCTATTTCATCTCCATCCCAGGCTACGGCCCAAAGGGTTGGGTCATATTCAGGGTCATCAAACCTGCTGTGTGTAAATTCTTCAAAGGTTACATCGTGGCTTCCCCAATGATCGCGGAAAGATTCGTTCTGTGCCTGCCAGATGGCATGTTCATGCTGCTCACGATTGAAGGGACGCAATTCCACGCCTTCAGGCCAGGTGGGCGTAGGGGGGGATTCCTGTAATTTAATTTCCATGCGCCAGTGATAGCGGATCGGAGAGTAGCCTTCGGTTTTACACAGGGTATGGCCTGCTTCATCTTTGTTATCCTGCGTGCTTCGGATGAAAACACGTAGATCAGGTTCTGCGAGGTGAATTTCTTCCTGTGCGCGTTTTTCAACTTTTCGCAGTAAAGATGTGCCAATGCCGAGTCCTTTGAAATTGGGGTGAACATAGCCATCAGCATGAAGTTGACAATGATTTTTTTCATTGCCAAATTCTTCAAAGCCGACCACTCGTCCATCTTTTGTTTCAACGAGGAAGGCATCGGTTTCAAGGTTGAAACCCTCGTTCTTCCATTCGTGTGCCAGTTCTTCGGCTGTAACGGCAACGGATACATCACCATCTGCTTCGCAGACATCGTAGATCAACTGTGTCACAGCGTTGAGATCTGCCCATTGAACAGCGCGCAGGTTGAGGCTTGAGTCAAGATGCGCTTCTTTATTAGTCATGATTTTTCTCCATCCAATCATCACGCAGGATGCCCATAAAGAGCACGTCCCAGCGTTTGTTGTCTTTTATGATTCTGCCGCGCATACGACCCTCAATTTGAAAACCGCATTTTTCATAAGAGCGGATTGCGCGCGGGTTGTATTCAAAGACGGTAAGGGTGATGCGGCGCAGGTTGAGTTCGATGAAGCCAAATTGCAAGATCAGTTTCATGGCATCTGTGCCATAGCCCTTACCCCAATCTTCACGTTTGTAGATTCCAATACCCACAAACGAATCACGCGAACCCCAGTTGTTGATCACATCAATATTGATGTCACCCAACAGGCGGTTATCATCCAGGGCGCGGATGCTGAAAAAATGACTCGCGGGTGAATCATCTTCAATCATTTTTTCAAAGAATTTTGTCGCCGCTTTTGCGGAATGCAGGCGGGTCGGGCCTGTATCCATCAGGCGCATTAATTCCGAATCGCGTCCCTGCCAGGAAAGCGACTTGCCGATCTCTTCAGCATCCATGGCAGAAAGGCGCACAAGATTCCCCTTGAAAATATCTTTCATTTCGCCTCCTGTGCGGCGAGCCAATCTTCGCGCAGAATGCCCATCCACAAGCTGTCAAAACGGACGCCATCACGCAGGCCGTCGCCGCGCGTTCTGCCTTCCAGCTTGAAGCCTACTTTTTCATACGCCTTCAACGCGCGTTCATTGTAGGCATGCAAGCCAAGTGAAACACGGCGCAGGTTAAGTTCAATGAATCCATACTGCACAGCCAAACGCACAGCCTCAGAACCGTAGCCCTTGCCCCAATAATCACGCTCACCAATTGAAATGCCCAGCCATGTATCGGCATGAGTCCACGAGCCGATCCACAGCATCACGCCGCCGATCAATTTATCGTCAGCCAGCGTGCGGATGGAAAAGCGAAACGCATTGTTATTTCCGCTGCGCTTTTCCACGTGCTCTTTGATCTTTTTCTCTGACAACAATTGTGCCGGGTCGCTGTCTGCGAGGCGGTGCTGCTCTGTATCTCGATCCCATTTTGCGAATGCTTTCGCCAGCACTTCCGGGGATTCATCACACAGGCGGACGAGGAATCCGCGATAGATGTCTTTCATCGCTTCACCCTCGACCGTTGAGCTGTTCCCGCCATTCGGTATTTAACAAGCCGAATGAGACGAGATCCCAAAATTTTCCGTCACGATTCAGAGCTTCGCGTCTGCGGATCTCTTCCACGAAACCGAACTTCTGAAAGAGGCGGAGCGCGCCTTCGTTATAAGCAGGCACAACCGCAGTGACACGGAAGAGATTTAATTCGCCGAAGGCGTAACGCAGAAGCATGCTTAATGCTTGTGAGCCATAGCCTTTGCGGCGGTCTTCTGCTGCGCCAATTCCCAAACGGAGAAAGCCGTTGCCGTTGGTCCAGTCGATCCATTCGACGAGCGCCTTGCCGATCAAACGATCATCTTCGCGGGCGCGGATGGTGAAGTAGAACAAATTCTTATCTTCTTCCACTTCTTTTTCGATGGCTTCGTACTGTTTCTTGACCATCGCGGGTGAAAGCGGACGGGCGGGTTTTAAGTCCAGCAGGCGCATGAATTCGGCGTCATGTGTCCACTTGGATTCGATATCGGGATGCGTTTCGTAGTCGATCGGGCCAAAACGAATATCCTGTGCTTCGAATAACTGAGTTTGTATATCTAACATGGTTTCCTCCAAAATAAAAAAAACGGCCACAGGTCTTTGACCCATAGCCGCCTTGGAAATTAAATAAAAACGGCTGCGGGTCCAAGTGACGCCGCAGCCGTAGGGTGACAATAAATATTGTCTAACGGTGAGCAGGCGCACTTCGAGAATCAAAATCAGCAGGGCTGATGAACGTGATGTTGGTGTAAAGCTTGTTCATAATCATTGGCGTGCGCCTCCTTTTTGTGAGATTTGCTTTTATCAAGCGGCAAAAGTTTATCATGTAAAAGAGTACCATGTCAAGAGTTTTCATAAAATCAAGCATAGTACTCTAGGGTCAGACGCTTAATACCATGCACTGACGACAGAGTATGTAGAAGATAAAAAAAATGAAAGGACTGTTTCACATGATTGCATGGAAAAGTGACCTTGACCCCAATGAATTGCACACTGTATTGATCATCTCGAACGATGCGGAGATGGCCATGGTTTGGGATGCGCTCTTCAAACAGAAGAACTGCTATGTGCTTAACGAGACCAATCCGCATGCAGCGCTGCAATCTGCGCATTTGCTGCGCCCGTCGCTGATCGTGCTGCACCTGGATATTC
>JAVBXV010000048.1 GCA_030824405.1 Anaerolineales bacterium
TGCCACCCACAATAAAGGAGGGGTCACGCTGGGTGGCATACAACATCCATGCGATCATGGCGGTTGTGGTCGTCTTTCCGTGCGTACCCGCAACAGCGATGCCGTTTTTCTCAGCCATTAATTGACCGAGGAAATCTGAACGTTTGTAAACAGGGACGCCTGCCTGCTTCGCCGCTACAACTTCTGGATTTTCATCTGTGATCGCCGAAGAGCGGACGATCCAGTCTGCGCCTTTAATGTTGCGCGGATGATGTCCAATAAAAATGCTGATGCCTTCACTTTGCAAGTCCATTGCGAAGGACGAGAGAGATTTGTCTGAACCCGTCACTTCATAACCGCTCTCCTTAAGGAGACGCGCAATGGCTGAAAGCCCTGAACCGCCAATGCCAATGAAGTGTACGTGTGTCATTTTTCTCTATTAATCCTAGATGTAAACCACGATGATGAAGATCAAAATAATGATGACTGCAAAATAAATACCAGGCTCACCCAACAAACGCGGGGGCATGTATTTCAACATTCCATCAATTGCAGCAATAATGGCGGGGTCAGTGGCTGGGCTGATGACATTTCTATATGGATACTCTGCCACATGATTGTAAAAAAGAATGGAGCCTGCAATGAAATAGCCATTGAGACCACCCACCACCAAACCAAAAAGCGCATCCTGCAAACGCTCACGGGCGGCCTTGGATGCAAGCCGCGGCACAACTGCAACGGTTTGATATCCAAAATAGACCAGCGCGATCAAAATGATCGAGCGGATCCAAAAGACGGAGCCGCTGTTATCGGGCAGGTCTCGCACCAATGGAATATATTTTTCCAATAAAAGGTTGACTGCCAGTGCAGTGATGGAACTGAAAATAACCAGCAATTCCTTCGCCCATCCGCGCATGGCGCCGATGACTGCGAACAGGATCACGTACATCCAGAAAAGATAAACGATACTCATCATAACGGCTTTACTCCTGCCAGTTCCAACAACTGGCTGGCTATTAACTCCGCAGCGTTGGGGTGGGATAGTGATTTCATTGCGGTGCGCATGGATGCGAGCCTGATTTCGTCGCTCAACAGATTCTTCATAATAGATAAGAGTTTATCTTCCAATAGTTCATCCTGCAAGATGACTGCAGCGTTACGCTTTACAAGATAGTCGGCATTGACCTTCTGATAACGCCATGCGTATGGATAGGGAACCAGCACAGCGGGTAATCCAAAGAATGGATATTCGCCCAATGCAGATGCGCCCGCCCGTGACAAGACCAGGTCTGCCGCAGAGAGTGCCGCACCCATTTCGTGCAAATAAGGCATGGCGTGATAACGAGAGCGTAACTGCGCGGGCAGTTCCTGCATGTTCTTTTCAACAACGGGCCAATCCAGTGAACCTGTCACATGAATGACCTGGGCGATCTCGAGCAATTCGTTCAAGTGTTTCAGCACGGCCATGTTGATCGAGCGTGCGCCTTTGCTGCCGCCAGTGACCAGCAATGTGGGCTTTGTAGAATCCAGCCCAAAGTGTTGAGTCGCTTTTTCGCGGGACCAGTTTGAGAGGTCGGAGCGAAGCGGGTAGCCTGTGGAGACGAGTCTGTTTGGGCGTGAGAAATATTCTTTTGAGTCAGAGGCGGTCACAGCGACGACATCTGCAAAGCGTGAAAGAAATTTTAGAGCCAGGCCAGGCTCAATATCGGGGACATACAAAGCGGTGGGGATCCTTGCACCAGCAACGGCCATCGGTGCGGCCACGTACCCGCCTGTGAAGAATAAAACATCAGGCTTGAATTCACGCAAGATGTGCCGTGAAGCAAGCACGCCGCGCGCGAGTTTAATGATATTGCCAGGGAGAGAGCGCAGGCCAACGCCATGAACGCCAGCAGCAGGAATGGACTGGTAGGGGATGCCCGCGCGTTTCACGAGTTCCTCTTCCATGCCGCCTTCGCCGCCGACCCAAAGGGCGTCCAACGTTGAATGCTTAGCTTTCAACGTCTGGTGAACGGCGAGCGCGGGATATACTCCGCCGCCCGTTCCACCTGCGCAGATCAACAACCGCACTGTAGGACCTCCATTCTTCATCTGATATTGTGCCTTCGCCTGTTTGACGTGAAATGTTAAAAAGAATACCAAGCGCGGCCAAAGTGGCAACGAGGTTGGAACCGCCCGCACTGATAAACGGCAATGCGTTTCCAGCGAACGGCAGCAGGCCAACCATCACGGCCATATTGATCAGAGCTTCCATGCCGATCCAAATGACAAGACCAGCCGCGAGAAGTGTGCCAAGCATATCGGGTGCGCGGCGGGCAATGACCAATCCGCGCCAGACCAACATGCCGTATAAACCAATTAATGCAACCGAACCGAACAAACCAAGTTCTTCCGCAACCACTGCAAAAACACTATCTGTGGGCGGCACGGGCAAACCTGTGAGTTTGGATTGTGATTGCCCAAGCCCAACACCGAACCAGCCGCCATTGACGATGGCTTCAAATGAGCGGCGCACATGATACGAAGCCTGCAACGGATCTTTGATGCCTGCAAGAAAATCACCGACACGTTGTTGACCTGTGGCGCTTATGGAGGCCACGATCCACGCGGCGACGGTTGCAACCACAAGCAATACGCCGATCTGTTTCAAATCACCGCCTGCGAGGAAGAAGAGCAAACCGCCAAGCATGAGCACAGTTGCGGCGGCACTCAGGTCTGGCTGTTGATAGATCAACCCACCCACCACACCGAGGATGACACCCAACGGGATCAAGCCTAGAGAAATATCATGCAGGTGCTGGCGCTTCGCATACAACCAGACACCGAGATATAAAATCGAAACCAGCTTCGCCAACTCGGAAGGCTGGGCAGAGCCCGCAAAAATAGCACGCTTTGCGCCGAAACGAATTTCGTTCATCAACAAAACAACGATCAGCAAAACAATGGTCGCGGCCATGGCGGCCACAACATATTTGCGCCATTGATGATAATCAACAAATGCAAGAATGATCGCGATCACCAACCCAATCGAAAGCCAGGTGAGCTGACGATTGAACATATACATGGGGTCGCCGTATGCGCCGAGTGAAAAATCCCATGAGGAGGAAAACAGCATGATCAAACCAAACACAAGTAAAGAAACCACTGTCACCAACAATGGCATATCATAGCCGCGCAAAAAAGATGCGGGCAAAAACGAACGCTCCTTCACGAAAGTTCCTGTACCCATTTTCTAAAAGCTTCTCCTCTCTCAGCAAAATCCTTGAACTCATCGTAGCTCGTGCCGCCCGGTGAAAGCAGGACGACGTCTCCTGCACTGGCAGCCTGCGCAGCTTGAGCAACGGCTTCTTTAAGATCCTTTGCGTGACGAATATCCACGCTTCGTTCTCCGCCGATACCTGCCACTGTTTTCTGGATCATCTCTGCCGCTTCACCAAAGACCACCAAATGATCAACGCGCTGGCGAATTAACTTTGCGATCTCATCCCACGGCAGGTCCTTGTCACGGCCGCCGAGCATGAGCACGATCGGCTCATCAAAGGCGTGGATGGCAGCCATGCTTCGTTCTGGCGCAGTGGCGATCGAGTCGTTGTACCAGCGCACACCATTTAATTCGCGCACCAATTCAAGTCTGTGCGGCACGCCGCGAAATTCATCCACGGCTTCGAGCATATCGTCCAACTTAAAACCTGCGGCATGACCGATCGTAAACGCCGCGAGAACGTTGCTCACATTATGGTCACCGCGCAACTGGATCTTCTCACGCAGCAGCAAGGGCAAATAGGCATTGCCATCACGCAAATTCAACAAGCCGTCATGTAAATACGCGCCGTTCAAATCTTCACGCAGATCGTGCAAACTAAACGTGAACAACTTACCCTTCACTTTATTTCGCAAACTCCACGCGCCCTTGTCATCGAACCCAAGGACAGCGGTGTCTTTTTCAGTTTGAAAATCCAAAATGCGCGCCTTCGCATTCGTGTACGCTTCCATTGTGCCGTGACGATCCAAATGATTCGGCGTCACATTCAAAATAGCGGAGATGTTCGGCGAGATCGTCATCTGTTCCAGTTGAAAAGAGGACAACTCAAGAATGGCGAGATCATCGGCTTTCATATCGTCCACGTAGTTGATCAGCGGGTCACCAATGTTGCCGCCGACAAACGCGCGTTTTCCAAATTGATGCCTGGCCATCTCACCCACCAGCGTTGTGGTGGTGGTCTTACCTGCCGAACCTGTGATGCCGATCGTTTTACATGGAACCACTTCCATGAAGATCTGTGAGTCATTTGAAAGTGCAATGCCTCGTTTGACAGCTTCCTGCACGATGGGCAAAGTCAACGGCACGCCGCCTGAAAGACAAAGTACATCGGTCGTGTTCAACAACTCCAGTGGATGCCCACCCACTGCCCATTTCACATTCGTGTCGGCGAGAGATGCCTGAGCGGAGACAAGTTCACTCGCTGAACGTGAGTCGTTCAAGGTCACGTGTGAACCGTGACGGGAAAGCCAGCGCGCGAGGGCCAGTCCCTGACGGGCTGCTCCTAAAACGAGAACGCGCTTGCCATTCCAATCTGTCATCTTTTATACCTGCGACAATCCAATACCGATCAATGCGGCCATCAAACCGATCAACCAGAAACGCTGCACAACCTGTGTTTCACTCCAGCCAAGCAATTCAAAATGCAAATGAATGGGAGCCATTTTGAAGAAGCGTTTGCCTTTGGTCATTTTGAAATAAGCAATTTGAATAACCACACTTAACATTTCGCTGAGCGGAATAATACCGATCACCAACAGCATCGGCCATTGACCCGTCATCAACGCCACAATGGCAAGCACCGCGCCCAATGAAAGCGAGCCAGTGTCACCCATGAACAATTCCGCGGGATGGACGTTAAACCAAAGAAAACCGAATAGTGCACCGACGAGTGTGAAACAAAAACGCGCCAGATACACCTGATCTTGTACGAGCGCAATTCCGCCGAATGCAGCAATGGCAGTGGCGGCGATCAAACCTGCCAGCCCATCCAAGCCATCGGTGAAATTGACCGCATTGGATTCAGCAACAATGATGAAGGCAGCAATCGGTACATACCACCAACCCAATTCAACTTCAAAGAACAGGCCAGGGAAATACAGATCGGGCACATCCATCATATATTTCAAAACATAGGCAGCGCCCAAGGCGAGAATACATTGAAATAAGAACTTGGTGCGGGCACGCATGCCATCGCCTTTGCGTTTCCCGTGGATGCCTTCCCAATCGTCCACGGCGCCGAGGAGAGCATAACCAGCCATCACCAACATGGGCAATAGCACGGAACGCCCCACACCACTGGTGCTAACGCCGATCAACGCAACGGCGTTGAGCAACCCCGTCAACAATAGGACGGGCAGAAGGAACATCACGCCACCCATGGTGGGCGTGCCCATCTTCACGCCATGATGACCTGGCTCTTCAACACGAATGATCTTGCCAATTTTGTAGTGACGCAAAATACGCAGCAATGGCCCGCCCCAAATGGCGGTCATGATAAACGCAAGGCCAGCAAGGCTCAGGGAAAGGGCAACCTGTCTCATGAACGAATCTCCAAAGCGGCAGTGATGCGGTCCATGCGCAAGCCATGAGAACCTTTGATCAATACGGCATCGTTGGCCGTTAAGTTTTTACTCAACCAATCCACGATCGGCTCCAATTCATCGAACTCCAAAATACTTGAGGCTTTCATGCCTGCACGCCGTGCAGCTTCTGCGATCATGTGCGCGCGCGGACCGAGTGTTAGCAGGGTCTTTGCCACTTGCGCGGCACGCATACCTACTAATTCATGTCCCTGCTTTTCGTAGGGACCGAGCTCAAGCATATCACCCAACACCGCTATCTTGCGACCATCCATTTCATCGAGCAAGTTGATCGCGGCCAGCATGGATTCAGGAGAAGCGTTATAGGTGTCGTCCAGGATCAAGGAACCTGTTTTACTGCGGACAGCAACCAGTCTTAATTGTGCATGTCCCTGTGCGAGGCCTTCGAAAATTTCCTGCCAGGTGAGTCCGTCATTCAGCCCAACGGCAGCGGCACGCAACGCAGTGTGAACCGAGTGACGCCCGATCATGGGCACACGCGCATGGACAGTTTCACCTTGATAATGCAAACGGAAGCGGATGCCATCCAGCCCGAGGCCTTCGATCTGGTCTGCCCACAGATCTGCTTCGGAGGAAAGGCCATAAAAGAAGACGCGCGCATTGGTACGTTCTTCCATTTTACGAACCCAGAGATCATCGAAATTCAGGATCGCCACGCCGTCTTCAGGTAAAGATTGCACGAGTTCACTTTTGCCTTTTGCAATGGCTTCCTGTGAACCTGCGCGCTCCGCATGGACGGTGCCCACATTAGTGACCACACCAATATGCGGTTGGGCAATATCACACAGAAACTGAATCTCGCCGGGCACATAAAATCCCATTTCTAATACGGCGCGTTCATAGCCGGGGCCGAGCTTCAGAATGGTTAATGGCAGGCCGATCTCATTATTAAGATTGCCAGGGCTTTTCAATGTGCGGTAGCGTGTGCTCAACACTTCGGCGATCATTTCCTTGGTGGTGGATTTTCCAACACTGCCGGTAATACCGATCACACGCAAGTCTAATTTGCGGCGCCAGAAGCGGGCGATCTGCTGCAGTGCGGAGACGGTATTGTCCACGCGCAGGCAGAGAGGAAGAGTCAGGTCTAGGGGAGAATCTGCCAATAAACCGCCGCGCAGGTCGAGGGTCCGAAAGGAAGCGGGTAATTCTTTTTGAGTTAAAGCAAAAGATGCCCCCCTCTTGAATGCGTCGTCAATGAAGTCATGCCCATCCACGTGTTCGCCTGTAATGGCTACAAATAGCGAGCCCGGGATCACCTGACGCGAATCTATAGCCGCTTCAGTAATGATCGCGCTGGCATTTGGCGGGCGCTGGGAGGTGATGGCTTCAAGGGCATCTGCAAGGGTCAGCATGTTATCTCAAAGTGATTTGCTGGCGAATACTATCGGGGGGAATATCAAGCAGGATGATGGTTTTCTCGGCCATTTCTGCAAAGACGGGCGCAGCGGTTTCAGAACCCCAGATCGAGGTGGAAGGCCGTTCGAGCCAGACATAGATCATAAATTGTGGATCGTCCACCGGGCCCCAGCCGATGAAGGAGGCGTTAGTTTGCGTTGAGTCATAGAACCCATCAACTGGGATCTGGGCTGTGCCTGTTTTGCCAGCAATGCGATAGCCAGGCACCAACGCAAGTGACCCTTCGCTTTCCAGTGAAATTGCGAGCATGTTGGATAATGTGTCCGCGGTTTGTTCAGAGATCGGCGTACCAGCAAATTGAGCTGGGACATTGTATTGGCGACCATCGCGCACCATGGCATACAATGCGTGCGGGGTAACGGTGCGTCCATGATTTGCAACAGAAGAAACTGCCGCCAACACCTGCAACGGAGTTGCGGTGACACCCTGACCAAATGCATTTGTGCCAAGGTCAACAGGATACCAATCCGCATCGCCAGGGATCTTGAGCCTGCCTGCCGCTTCCCCAGCCAAATCCACGCCTGTGACGTGTCCAAAGCCGAAGTTGTCCATGTAGCTATAGAATGTACCTGCGCCCATTTGTGTAGAGAGCATGGCCATGCAGACATTCAAAGAATGCTGCAAACAACCGATCATATTCTGCACACCCCAGGGTTCTTCGTTCCAGTTTCGAATGGTGGCGCCGCCCACGAGAATGGCGCCAGTGTCGAGATAGGTTGTTTCAGGGGTAACAGAGCCGCTGTCTAATGCAGCAGCCATGGTGAGTATCTTTAGAACGGAGCCAGGTTCGTACGGCATTGAAATGGCGGGGTTGAATTCGCTGGCTGTGTCATAGATCGAGCCGTAGTTCCAGAATTGATTCAAGTCCATGCGCGGTGTGACGGCCATCGCAAGCAGTTCCCCATTGCGCGGGTCCATGATGACGATCGTGCCGCCATCTGCGCCATAGTTATCCAGTGACTCATCCAAAATTTGTTCAGCCGCAGCCTGCAGATCACGGTTGACCGTGAGGATGAGGGTTGTGCCATCAGGCACGCGCGGAATTTCAAAAGCCTTGTTCGGGTCAGTAGGGACAAGCACCTGCACGGGGTTTCCCGCCAGCAGGGTATCGTATTTTTCTTCAACGCCGAAATACCCGCGTCCTTCGCGATTGACGAAGCCAAGGATATTGGAAGCGAGTGAACTTTCAGGATAACTGCGTTGTGGATGTGATTTGAATTCCAAACCTGCCAAACCGCCCATCGTGCCTTCTGCGGCTTGTTCCTGCAGCACTTTCTTTAGGGCTTGCAGGCTGGCAACCTTCTCGCCATCAACAAAGTCTGCGAGCACAACATACGAAATACCCTCAGAAGGATAT
>JAVBXV010000083.1 GCA_030824405.1 Anaerolineales bacterium
GCCCAGCCTTCTCGAAGTTCCTCCCAATCCTCAGGGATGGTTGTGTGCCAGCAGGGAGCATTTGCCAGCGCATTCATAATAATGGGAGACAAACTACCAAGGTGATCGTTGTCGCCTTTGCCTGCCTGACGGATGGTAATGCCCTTGGGCGCGGCCACTACTGGAATATCGATGGAGCGCAAATCCAACAGGGCGTCGACTCGTTCTTTGCCGAAGCCAACATTGAACAGCGCTTCAATAACATCCGAGTCTGCGGCGGCCACGTAAAGTCCGTGGCTGAAAATACCCAGTCGAATCCAATCGTCGCCAAGGCTGGCGTACAAGTCTTGAATGATGGATGTCTTTTCACCTTCAGCAAGTGCATATCCAGCGAAATAGACATATCCACAGCGGCCCCAGGGTTGAATAACAGATGAGCCCATCAAATAGGCAAGCATCTTTCCATCACGGAATGCGGCGTAGCCATTCTTGTTTTTCTTTTGCCACAAGGTTTCGACTGCTTTGATGGTAACCAGATCATCTTCAAAACGAGCTGGAAGCAAAGGCTGTTTCAGTCGATTGCGCTTGTGGCGCTGTGCGAGAAGTTTCCCTGCTTCGGGAATCATATCTTCTGTAAACACTAAAATTTCAATTTTCATTTTATAAATACCTTCTTTCTGTATCAGAGGCATGGCCTCTGATACAGAAAAGTTGGGGTTGTACCTACTCTACCGTGATTGTCTCTTCAACTGCTTCTTCACTGGGCTTCTTACGAAGCACCATTCTTGAATCCGCATTGATGGCAGATCGGTCGTCACCAGTCAACTCTGCTGAAACACCATATTGCACTTCGAGTTGATGGCGGAATTGCTGTGTGTACAGCCTGTAGTAATGTCCACGCTGGCGCAGCAGCTCTGCGTGTGTACCCTGTTCGGCGATCTTTCCATCTTCGATCACCAAAATTCGATTGGCGCGGCGAATGGTGGAAAGGCGATGCGCGATCACAAAAGAGGTACGTCCTTCCATCAAGGCTTCCATGCCTTTTTGGATGAGCGACTCAGTCAGAGTATCCACGCTGGAAGTTGCCTCGTCCATGATGAACAACTCTGGCCTTGCAAGCACCGCTCGCGCCAGACTAATTAGCTGTTTCTGTCCGACAGACAGTTGGTTGCCGCTTTCGCCGACGTTCTGCTCATAACCCTTTTCCAGGGTTACGATGAAATCATGTGCGCCTGCAACTTTGGCGGCTTCCTCCACCTGTTCATCAGAAGCGGACAGGTTACCGTAACGAATGTTCTCGCGAACTGTCCCCGAAAACAGGTGCGGAGTTTGCAGCACGATGCCGATCTTCGACTGAATGGACTCAAGAGTGTAGTCTGTGTAATCACGTCCATTGATGCGGATCACGCCTTTGCCTGGCTCGTAAAAGCGGCAGAGTAGATTAACGATGGTGCTTTTGCCGCCACCTGTCGGCCCGACCAGAGCGATCATTTCGCCAGGATTAACCGTCAGTGTAAAGTCGGTCAAAACGGGCTTGCGGTCTTCGTAGTAGAAATCCACATGATCGAATTCAATTTTGCCCATCAGCGTTTGCGCTGGGATGGCATCTGGTTTGTTGTGAATATCTGGTGCGGTGTCCACCAATTTGAAGATACGCTCGGCGGACGCAATGGAATGTTGCATTTCAGCATAGACGCGTGCAAGGTCTTGCACGGGCCACATCATGAAGGTGAGATAAGACACGAATGCCTGAATACCACCGATCGTGATCAATCCAATTTGAATTTGCACACCGCCATACCAAACGATTGCGCCTAATGCGATGGCGGCAATGATCTGCACAGTAGGAAGAAAGAGCGCTGAAAGCCATGCCGCACGATAAGATGCGCGATACATTTTTGTGGTCAGTTCTTGAAACTCAACCAGGTTTTCATCTTCGCGCCCAAGGGCCTTGACCACGCGTACGCCTTGAATGTTCTCGTTGTACGCGCCTGTGATCTTGCTGTTGGCGCGGCGGCTTTGACGAAACTCCACGAGAATATATTTTTGGAATTTCGTTGCCACAAAGATCATCACAGGGATGATGATCGAAACGATCAACGCCAGCCGCCAGTTAATGATGGCCATGAAGGTCAGTGAGGTGGTGATGTTCATGATCGCCCAAACGCTATCCACGATGCCCCAGGTGACCAGGTCTGAGACGCGTCCAGTATCGGAGGTAACACGCGCGATCAATCGTCCTACAGCATTTTGTGCATAGTAGGAAAGGGACAGATCCTGCAGGTGATTGAACAACATTTTGCGCAGGTCATACTGCACCCGTTCACCAAGCACGCCTGCAAGGTAGATGAAGGTGAAGATGAATCCAGATTGCAGGAGGATGAACGATCCATAGATCCATGCAAGCCGAATCAGCACAGCCTTATCACCAAGCGCAATGCCTTCGTCCACCATTTGCTTGTTGAGGTAGGTAAAGTAGGCATCGAAGCTGGAGGTCAGCCCGATGGTGATCAGGAAGCCCACAACCCATTTCCAATGCGGTTTGAGCAAGCCCATAATTCGCTTGAGTACGGGCGTGGTGAGCTGGGATGTATATTCTTCTTCTTCGAGTTCGATTATTTCTTCTGACATGGTAGCTCCCGTTAAAACGATTCGACATCAATTAACATGCTGATTGATGGATATCGAATAACAATAATTAATTTGAACGTGCGATCTCAACTTCCAATTCTTCATCAATGCGGGTTTGAATATCATAGATCTTTCGATACATGCCGCCAAATTGTTTGAGAAGTTGTTCGTGGTCGCCTTTTTGGATCATCTCGCCTTTATCGAGCACGAGGATCAGGTCCGCTTTCATAACGGACTGGATGCGATGCGCAATGATGAAGGTCGTACGATTTTCCATCAAGCCATTCAACGCCTCGCGGATCTCGGCTTCTGTTTCCGTGTCGATCGCGGAAGTAGAGTCATCCAGGATCAGGATGCGCGGATTCTTAAGGATGGTTCTGGCAATGGTCACGCGCTGTTTTTGTCCGCCAGAAAGGGTAACGCCTTTTTCACCGACGATCGTGTTGTATCCATCAGGGAAGCCAAGGATCACATCATGGATCGCGGCAGCGCGTGCGGCGGCTTCAACTTCATCCATGGTTACTTTTCTACCTACGCCATACAGAATATTTTCGCGGATCGAGCGGCTGAACAAGAACGGTTCCTGCTGCACAATACCGATCTGCTCGCGTAAATATTTGCGCGGATAATCAGTCAACTCCACGCCGTCGATAAGAATTTTGCCGCCCGTGTAATCGTGAAAGCGGGGGAGCAAATTCACCATCGAGGTCTTGCCTGAACCTGTGGAACCAAGCAGCGCAATCGACTGACCAGGTTTGATGTGGAACGAAATATTCTTGATCACGTCGTGCTTGCCGTCTGTGTACATGAACGAGACATCTTGAAACTCGATCTCGCCGCGCACTGGACCCTCAGGCTGGACGAGTCCATCAGTAAGCGGTTCACGCACCTGTTTGACAATTTCCATCAGGCGCGCATACGAAACCATGCCTGTAGAGGTTTGCACGATCGTGCGTCCCAGATTGCGGATCGGGAAGATCAACCAGACCACGAGCCCTACATAGGCAACGTAATCACCCAGTGTGATCTCGCCATTGATGGCCATGAAGGCGGCAAAAATATATCCAAACAACATTTGCGCGCCGAGCACAATATCAGAGAGCGGCCAGAACAGCGAATGCATCAAGAGTAATATCTTGCCTTTTAAGAACTTACCCCAGTTGTCCTTTTCAAATTTACTCTTTTCGTATCCCTGTCTTGCAAAGGCTTTCACCACACGCACGCCTGTCAGGTTTTCCTGCAGGGTCGTGGAGAGGATCGCTTCCTGTGCCTGATAATCTTCATAGGCCTTGGTCACTCTTTTGAAGAACCACGTTGAGACCCACAACATGAACGGGATCACGATCACAGAGATCAAGCCGAGTTTGACGTTCAAGTACAGGATCGCCGCCCAGTTGATAAAGAACAACAGGATGATGCGTCCCATGCCAATGGCCTGCTCCGAGAAGAAGCGGCGCAGCGCATCCACATCTGAAGTGACGCGCTCGATCAAGTCGCCAGTGGGGGTCTGGCTGTGATACGAGAAACTCAAGCGCTGGATATGGTCAAAGAGAAAATCGCGCAGGCGGCGGGTAATACCCTCGGCGGTGTAGGCAGCTAAACGTCCAGAAAGAAACGCGAATCCACCTTCAAAAAGGGCAAGAAAAATAAATCCAAGCCCGATCAGCAGAAAGGTTTGTGTGGCGCTGCCAAATCTCACACCTTTGGCGAGTACATCATCTGCAAAAAATCTTAAGAGAAGATAGACTGAGGTTTTTGCGAGGGCAGAAACCGCAAGGCAAAGGGTGGCGGCAATGTAGGCGAGGCGGAAATCCGTCATCATGCGCCATAAACCGACGAGGCGGTTTTCATGCAGCGCTGCACGGAAATCAAAGTACGGGGATTTGGGCGGTGTATTTGTCATTTCTTCATTCTCCAAAATATTAAACAAAAAAGGCTGTGGCAATTGCGCCACAGCCCAAACGAACAAGGGACAGAAAAAGACCTAGTTTCGGTCTATAGGCGCACTCCAAGAAGGCAAAAAGCCAACTGCATCGGGGACAAAAACGATCACGATAAACATCAAGAGTGCGCTCCTTTCAATGGATTTTTCGTACTGTGTGCAAAGTTTACACCCGTAAAAGGAAATGTGTCAAGATAATTAAGTAATTTTTTTGCAATAGCCTGGGGCAGGGCGCAGTAAGACCCATCCGCTTTTTTCCATCTGTATTCAAAAGGAGAATTAATGAAACGACTGCTGATCTTATTTTTACTGCTGCTGACATCCTGTGCACCATTGACTCAGACGGAGACCACTGCGCTTCCCGCTACAGAAGCGCCTGCTCAAGCCCCAACAGACATTCCCGCCGCCGCAGTAGACTCTGCCACTACCACTGACACCAATGTGGACATTCTCGCGAATCTTCCCTCTGTAAGCTGTGACACAGGACTCACACCCGCCGATCAGGAAGGTCCATACTACAAGGCGGATACCCCCGAAACCATAGACCTGTTCACCGATGGAATGCAGGGAAAGAAGCTCATCCTCGCTGGCACAGTTGTCAATGCCGATTGTTTCCCGATCCCGAATGTCTTTCTCGATTTCTGGCAGGCAGACGCAGATGGAAATTATGACAACGAAAGCTACACCCTGCGCGGGCATCAATACACCGATAACAAAGGACGCTACTATCTGGAAACCGTCTATCCTGGCATCTATCCTTCGCGCCCCATTCGACACATCCACGTCATGGTGCAATCACTGGACGGGCAGACGCTCGTCACACAGCTTTACTTCCCAGACCAGCCCGTGGACGGGTTAACCGTCCAACTGGAAGATCAGGGAGATTATTATCTGGGGACATTCAATTTTGTAGTGAAGTAAATAAAAAGAGCCGCGAACATGTTCGCGGCTCTTTTTATTATTGAGTGAATTTTTTATTATTCCCGATACAGACTCATTAAAGTTAGATCGTCATATTGATCCTGGTCAGAAATGTGATCATGCAGCGAAGACATGATCCCTTGTAATATCTTATCAGGGGTATTAATATTTTTATCGATCTCAGAGATCAACCGTTCTTCTGAGAATGATTGATTATTCATATTCCGCGCGTCAACCACGCCGTCTGTATACACAAAAAGCAGATCACCAGGGGCAAGTTCGACCTCACCGATCTCAAATGTTAGATCTTCCATCAACCCAACCGCTGGGCCTGTGGGTTCAAGTCGGCGAATGGGCTTTCCCTTTGACACAACCATGGGCGGTTCATGTCCCGCATTGATATAAAGCAATTTCCCGTCCAATGGATTGAGCACACCAAAGAACATGGTGGCGAACATGTTTGAACTTCCATGGTTGCGCACAATATACTGGTTCGTCATTTGGATCGCATTCATCAAAGGTTGGGCGCCTACGGCGAGCACCTTTTGTCTGCGAAAGATCGTACTTTCACTAAGATCTGCGGGTTTGTTTTCTGGAGTTGTTAAATTGGTGGCGACGTTGATATTTGCAAAGGCGCGGATCAATGTTCTAAAGATCGCCATATACATGGCCGCGCCAACGCCCTTGTCGCATACATCTGCGACTACAAAGCCCAGTCGTTTTCCGCTTGAAAGAGGAAAAACATCATAGAAATCTCCTGCAACTTCCCGCGCAGAGTGAAAGCGGGCATCAACTTTCCAGCCATCCACTTGAAGGAAATTAGCGGGCAAAAAACTATACTGGATCTTGCGCGCAATTGCCAGTTCGTTCTCGGCTGCTTGTTTGGCAGAGATCATATCTGTTTCTTGTTTAACACGTTCAGTTACATCGAATAATATTCCACGAAAACCAACAACCTCACCTGTACGATCAAGTATTGAACCAATAACACCTTCTGCGGTTCGAAACCCGCCGCTCTTGTGCTGCACAAAATCAAAAAGAATTCGGCGGCGTTCATTGGTTCTAAATACGGTATTGAATGCCGCGTACAGATCGGCAACCTGACGAGGGTTTACCATGTGCCTGTAGTGCTTGCCGATCAGTTGATCAAGCGACAACTCCGCCTTGTTCAAAAACGACTGATTTGCACTTAATAAGACTCCCTTTGTGTTTATTTCAAAATAGGCACAGTCAAGATTATCAAGAATTCCAAATGAAGATGTTGTCTCTGTCATATGTTTCTAGGCTTCCAATAAAAGTCGGCGGAGATAGGGGAGTTGTTCTTCAGTTGCACGTTCGCCCTGTTCCATAATGTAAGGGAGTTGATGATCGTCAAACCCGCCGATCTGGCGGTCAAACGTCGGCAAAATGGAAATGATCTCAGCGTCAGTTGCGGTGTTGTAAAAGGCAAAGCTGGATCTTAGAATGTTATTCATGTACAAACTGTTGAAATGCGCAGTCACCGCAGCGTAGGAATTTATGCGTTTCCGTATGGGCAATTCAAAGCCCATGGCAATGATCACGTCACTACCTTCCTTGATCGCTACATCGATCGGCAGCGGATTAGATACCGCGCCATCCACAAGCAATTTATCACCGATCTTGACGGGCGGAAACACCATCGGGATCGCAGAACTGGCTCGCGCCGCATCCACCAGCGACCCTGATGAAATTACGACCGATTCTCCGCTATAAAATTCAGTGGCTACTATATAAAGCGGCATGATCGTATCCGCAAAAGTCTTCTCGCCAAAAGCAACCCGCAAGCGTTCCAGCATAACTTTGTCATCCACCAGTCCGCTGGATTCGGTGAAGCGGGTTTCGCCGCTCATTGCAGCGCGCAGATTTGAAGCGTAGCCGTCTACAATATCCGTTTTGTATAAACCCATGGTTAAAGAAAGAGCGGTCTCGGTATCCATGCCTAGTGCGATGATACTGGCATATAAACTTCCTCCGCTGCAGCCAACGACAAGATTCGGCTCGATTCCCTCCCGCCTAAGAGCTTTGATCAGCCCCAGGGAAGCCGCGCACAAGATACTGCCTGAACCGATCACGATGGACAGGCGCTTCTTCATTCTCTCTCGCCAGCCAATAATCGACGAATATACGGGACCTGAGCTTCCATGGCGATCTCGCCCTGCTCGATGACATAAGGGATCTGGTCAGTATCAAATAAACGAATGGACCGATTAAACTCTGGAAAAACGGGAATGATCTCGGCGTGATGGACACTGCTGTGAAAGGAAAAATTTGCCTGATACAAATTATTGGTCATCAATCCATTGATGTGGAATGCATAACGGCTCACAGATTTGACAGTACGGGGCAGGGGGCTTTGAAAGCCCATTGCTAAAATGATCTCTGCGCCTTCTTTTATCGCCACATCCACTGGCATCGGGTTTGAGACAGCGCCATCGATCAAATAACGCTCTCCAATTTTCCAGGCGGGCCAAATATAAGGCAGTGAGATGCTTGCTCGAATGGCATCGGAAATTTTACCTTCATGCAAAACCACCTGTTCCCCTGTATGAAAATCAGTGGCGTTGATATACAACGGTATTTTTGTTTCAGAAAATGTTTTATCCCCATACACCAGACGCAGATTTTTCAGCATGGGTTTATCTGAGATCATGCTAAAGCTTTCGTTAAATTTGATCAGTCCAGGAAAAAAGATGCTGGCAAGTGCGCGCCAGTTTCTTTTTTCAGTGACCTTCTCATTCCAAAGTGTTTTTGTGTATTCAATGGCCTCTTCAAAACTAAAGCCAAGCGCCATGCAGGCTGCATAGAGACTGCCTCCACTGCAACCCACAAACATATCGATATCGATTTTTTCGCGCGCAAGCACCTTCCACATACCAAGAGCTGCAGCGCATTTTA
>JAVBXV010000212.1 GCA_030824405.1 Anaerolineales bacterium
CGACGACAATACTTGATTATATTTTTTATAATCAACATAATGATTATAACCCGTTGTTTTTAATTTTACATTAAAAAATTTATAATCATTCTCTTTTTATTCTGCTGTGCAATATAATCCGCACATGGAAAATCAAAACAAACCTTTCTGGACGCGCGACTCGTCAGTTCTTCTCGGCGGGTTCCTCGTTACAATTTTTCTTATCGTTTATATCTGGTGGCCGCTTGCGGAAGAGTATCTCGCGTATGTGGATTGGAACGGCAAGTGGTGGCTGTATATGGATTGGCTGCTGCTTGGTGTATTCCTGTTCATGTCCATCACCATTGTGGCGCGCGCAAATCTCAAGACCGATGTGTTGATTATCTTCGTTGGCATCTGCGGTGGGCTGGCCATCGAATCGTGGGGCACACAAACAAACCTCTGGCATTATTACACCGCCGAACGCCCGCCATTGTGGATCATCCCCGCCTGGCCGATCGCGAGTTTATCCATTGATCGAATTGCCAGATTTCTCAACTCGATGGTTGAACGCAAGGAGACTTCTCTCTCCTCTCTGTTCACTATTCTCTATTGGATCACTTTCGCTTCTTTCTTAATCCTCATGCTGGTCTTTGTTTCTCCAACATTCGACAAATCCTACACATGGCTCGCGTTGACGTTGTGTACGCTGCTCATCGTCACGCCCACAAACCATCGCTTTGCCCTGCTTACATTCATCGCAGGCGCAGGGCTGGGATATTTTCTTGAGTTATGGGGCACCACCCGCGAATGCTGGACGTATTACACATTTCAAAAACCGCCATTCTTTGCAGTTCTCGCGCATGGCATGGCTGCCGTTGCTTTTTGGCGCGCAGGGTTGTTGGTGAGGATGTTTGGGAAAAGCTTGGGCGAAAAGAGAGTGGAAAGCAGAGCACAGTAATAAGCGAATAGTAATAAATGGATGAACCAAATCCGTGGAATGAGAAATCATTCCACGGATTTTTTATTTAAAATCCAGAAGGGATGGCACGATTATAGAAAAAGGTGAGGGTGCCATTCTAACCCCGAAGGGGTGACATGATCGGTACGGGTGGAAAATATTTGTCGAAACAGGAGCAGGTGTCAGCGGGGAGGGAAGCGTGATTTTCATCCTCTTGACAGGCGCGGGAATCGGCGTAAAATGTGACTAAGTGGTCATGTGACCTGGAGGTCATCTTTTTATGCCGAAGCAAACTTTTTACAATCTTCCTGAAGAAAAAAGAAAGGTTGTTACCAGTGCCGCGGTTGATGAATTCGCGGAATATGGTTTTGAAGCCGCGTCCATTAATCGTATTGTTGCGAATGGTGGAATTTCAAAGGGAAGTTTTTATCAATACTTTGACGACAAAATGGATGTCTTCAAATATTTGCTGGATGTGATCGCAAATGAAAAGACAGAATTCTTTAAAGGTAAACATCCGCCAAGTCCGGGGCAAAGTGTGTTTGGGTATTTCCGTTGGATGATGAAGACGGGCATGGAGTTCAACTCCACCAACCCGAAACTTGTCAAAGCGATCGGGCGTGTTTTGTTGACCGAAGGGATGTATTATGGAAAGATGTTCGCAGATATCAAAAAGAAAACCACCGACGCGCTTGTGGAGATGATCAAAAGCGCAAAACAAAATGGTGAAATTGATGCGAATGTGGATGAACAGATGGCGGCGACCGTGATGGATACCTGGAGCAACGTCATCAGTAGTTCCATTTTGAATGAAGGCATGCAGAAAAAAGATATTGTCAAATGGGTGCGATTACCCAAGACTCAGAAATATATTGATGACATGCTTTCGATCATGGAACATGGATTGAGAAATGTAAAACCATCATCGCTTGATGATGAGTAGAAAGGGAAAATAATTATGCGACTTTATTTGAAAATTGCGTGGAGAAATGTCTGGCGGCAGCGCCGCAGGACATTTTTGATCGCGGTGGGGATGGGCGTGACGATGTCACTGCTGGTGTTTTACGATGGCATGATCGGCGGTTTCGAGCAGGCCATTTATGGCAATGCCATTCAACTGTTGGGGGGAAACATTCAGGTTCACGCACCAGGCTATAACGAGAAGGCGGGACGAAAACCGTTACTGCCGATGGAGAACCCAGATGCTGTGGTTCAGGTCGCGGAGTCGCAGCCGAATGTGGTCATTGCTTCGAAGCGCATCGTGACTGGCGGATTGGTGACGAACCGCGAGGGCGCTTTCTCGGTCTCGATCATTGGTGTCGAAACGGATAAGGAAATTCTGATCACTCCAGTGGCAGATAACATCACCAGCGGACGATACTTGAACGCGGATGATGGTGACATGATCGTCATTGGTCAGGGATTGGCGACCGCCATGGGCATCAAAGTGGGTGACCGCATCACGATGGTTGGCAGTTCGACGCATGAGCAAATGCGTCAACGCACGATGACGGTTGTCGGTATCTATGATGTGGGCGTGCCTTCGGTTGAGAAGACCACGATCTACGTGTCTTTGGGCGAAGCGCAACAGTTGTTCGGTTTGGATGGACAGGTAACCGAAGTGGTTATTTCTCTGAAACAGATCGGGCAGGAACCAGGTGTGGTGAGCGCCATTAACAATTTGGCGCCAGGATATGAAGTGGAAAGCTGGGAAACCAGCATCCCAGATTTGAAGAAAACCATGGACATGAAGACTGGCGTGATGAGCGTGTTTGGTGTGTTCATGCTGGCCATTGCCGCGATCGGTATTTTGAATCTGTTAATGATGGCCGTTTTCGAGCGCACGCGTGAAATTGGCATTATCGGTGCACTGGGATTGAAGCCGCGTGAGATCACGTTCCTGTTCTTGTTGGAGGGAATCTTGATCGGCGTGATGGGTGCTGTCATCGGTGCGATTTTGGGCACACTTATCAACGGCATACTTGGTGTTGTTGGCCTTAACTATAGTCAGTTCGCCAACCTGACCGAATATACCGCGTTGATCAATGGAAGTATCTACCCTCAACTGGTGCCATTGAAGGTGCTGCAACACGCGCTGACAGTTGCGATCATTGCCGCACTTGCGGCGGTGTATCCCGCGATCGAAGCGTCAAGGCGTGAACCAGCGGAAGCGCTGCATTACGTGTAATTATCTTCTTTCTTCCTTTATGAATTTGGAAAAGAGGAAGAAAGAAATCAACCAAGTGAGACTCTAATGATGAATTATTTCAAAATGGCTTACCGTAACCTTGGCAGACATCGCCGCCGCTCCGTGCTTTCGGGGCTGGCGCTTGCCATGGGGACAGCGTTGCTGCTGTTTATTGCCGCCTTCTTCACTGGCGAAATGCGAAGTTCAATGGAGACTACTCTGCGTCTCAACAGCGGACATATCCAGGTGCAGGATGCGGATTACGATCCCGACAAACTCAGCGTCGCCTGGGAATATCTAATAGAAAACCCAGAGCAGGCTGCGGCGCAGATCGAAGCGCTCGATCAAGTTCAAGCGGCAACTCCGCGTTTGTTTGCAAGCGGAATCGTATCAGCATTGGATGAATCCATCGGTATTCAGATCATGGGCATTGTCCCTGAGTCTTCAGCGAATGATCCTTATCGTGATGGGATCATGTCTGGTGAATTTTTGACGGCGGATGACCGCGAGGGAATCGTGATCGGCCTTCCGCTGGCAGAGAGCCTGGGATTGAAAGTGGGAGACTCGATCAACCTGCTGGTGAATACAGCCGAAGGCAATGTGGATGAACAGAAATTTATTGTACGCGGTATCTTTTCAACGGGCACGAGTGCGTACGATAAAGGCATTGTGTTTCTTCCGCTTGCCAAAGCTCAGGCTTTTTCAGGTGCGGGTAATCATGCCAGTATGATCTTTGTTTTGCTGAAGGATCGTGAACAGGCCGATGTTGTCGCCGCCGCGATTCAGGGCGAAGGCTATCAAGTGAAGACCTGGACCGAGTTGAATGAATTGCTCGTGTTGGTGGATGATTTTTCGAATGCTTATCTCGCGATCATTAACTTGATCGTGCTGGGTGTTACCGCCACGGTCATTGTCAACACGTTGCTCATGTCTGTTTTTGAACGCACGCGCGAGATCGGTATTCTTTCTGCCATTGGTATGAAAGGCAGGCAGATCATTGCCCTGTTCCTGGCTGAGGCCACTTTATTGGGCGCAGGCGGAATCGCGGTTGGCTCGTTGATCGGTTGGGCGCTCTCGGCTTACTTTAGCAAAGTGGGTGTCTACTTTGGAGACCTCGGCATCAGCAACGATATGCTTCTTCAAGACCGCATCTACACCTATCTAACCTGGGAATCCGCGGTCAACTTGATCGTGACTGCATTCATTATTACTTTACTTGCTTCACTATACCCGGCGCGGCTGGCTTCCCGTATGGAACCCGTCGAAGCCCTGCATGGTTCAAATTAAGGAGAAATATCATGGAAGTCGCAAAATTAACAGATGTCACCCGCGTTTATAAAATTGGTGAAGTTGAAACCCGCGCTTTGAATGGCGTTAGTGTCGCGATCAATAGCGGCGAATTCACTTCGTTGGTTGGCCCTTCTGGTTCTGGTAAAACAACTCTCTTGCAGCTCATCGGCTGTCTTGACCAGCCCACATCTGGCAAGGTCATTATCAATGGCAAAGAGACCACCAACTTAAATCGCAATCAACGCGCCGATCTGCGCAAAGGAACGATTGGATTCGTCTTCCAATTCTTCGCGCTCATCCCCACACTGACCGCTTATGAAAATGTAGAGATGCCGCTGCTGTTGAATGGCAAAACTCCCGCAGAGCGCAAGCAGCGCGTAATGGAATTACTTGAAGCTGTGGATGTAGCCCAGCGCGCTCATCATCGCCCCGATCAACTCTCTGGCGGACAACAACAGCGCATCGCTGTCGCCCGAGCGCTTGCTACCAATCCCAAGCTGATCCTAGCTGACGAACCCACCGCTAACCTCGACACCGAAAACGGCAAGCAGGTGATGGATATTATGAAGAAGCTCAATAAAGAAACGGGCGTAACTTTTGTATTCGCCACTCATGATCCGCGTGTGATTAGTTACGCCGAACGTGTGGTCACCTTGCAAGATGGGTTGATCGTGAAAGATTCAGCACAATAAAAGACAAAATTTGCCCCAGAATAAACCTGTGCAAAACCTGTGCAATCTGATAGAATTTACAGATAACAAAGTCACGCTAGCAAAAGCGCATGGAGATAAATAATAATGAAAAAAGTTCTTTTTGTATTCACAGCCACTTTGGCGCTTGTCCTTAGCGCCTGCGGCTCATCGGCCACACCCACCGCCATTCCCACAGTTTCATTGGATGCAGCATCAGAGGACACCTCTTCTGGAGGCGCAACAGCTTCTGGTGTTGTCGTCCCTGCCATGAAAGTTGAATTGGCATTCCCAACGTTGGGCGCGGTCAAAACTGTTGAAGTTGCCGCAGGTGATTCAGTGATTGCGAATCAACCTCTGGTCACGTTGGATGCGTCCATCCTCGAAGCGCGTGTCAAAGAAGCGGAAGCGAATGTCATCATCGCGCAGACCACGGTTACCTATCTCAAGCGCACTGGCACATCGCAGGAAAGACTTGATGCCGCCGCCGCCGATGTTTTGCGCGCCGAAGCCGCAGTGGATATTGCCAAGGCCCAGGTGGAACAGGCCACGCTGGTTGCTCCGTTTGACGGCACGATCGCGTCTGTTGAAATTTCACCCGCTGAAATTGCCAACCCTGGCCAGATCGTCATTGTGATGGGTGACCTTGCCAACTTCCAAATTGAAACCACAGACCTCAGCGAAAAAGATGCGGCCCTGGTTCAAATTGGTCAAATCGCAACCGTGTTTATCGATGCGCTCGGCGAAGAATTCACTGGCAAGGTAATAGACGTCGCGCGTGTTTCTGAAACCGTTGGCGGCGATGTGGTTTTCAAAGTAACTATCAAGCTTGATGAACAGCCCGAAGGATTGCGTTGGGGCATGAGCACCGAAGTGAAGATTGAAACGAAATAGCGAGTCATTATGAAAAAAATATTTTGGACAACGTTTCTTGCGTTGACCGTAACGCTCGCGGCATGCAGCAGCGCGCCGACGTCAACCCCGCCTCCCGCCGCGCCCGCAACTGCCTCTGCTCCAACAGGCTTGATCTTATCTGGTGGGGTGGTTGCTTCTGCTGATGTTGTGCCCGCGCAGGATACTCACATGAGTTTTGTGGTTTCTGCGCCTGTAAAAGAAGTGCTCGTAAAAACAGGTGACGTAGTAACCGCAGGACAGGCATTGATTAGTTTGTATTCACCCGATCTCGAGCTTTCGGTAAAAGCCGCAGAACTTGCCGTGCAATCTGCCAACCTCGAATATCAATATTGGATCCCGCGTTATGACCGTCCGCCAGAAAGACGTGAGCAAGCCAAAGCTGAGTTGGACGGAGTCAATGCAAAACTTGAAACCGCCAAAGCCTTGTTTGCACAAACCACACTGGTTGCGCCATTCGATGCAACTGTGCTGGATATCAAAATACAGCCTGGCGAATATGCACAGGCGGGTCAGATTGTGATCGTGTTGGGTGATGCCGCCCATATGCAGATCAAGACCACAGACTTAAGCGAACGCGATGTGACCGCCGTGCAAATTGGTCAAAGCGCAAATGTGTACATCGAAGCGCTGGATGTCACAGTGACTGGCAAAGTATTGCAAATCTCTCCCGTTTCAGAAACTGTCGGTGGAGACGTGGTCTACCCCGTCACCATTGAGTTGGATGAACAACCCGCAGGTCTGTTATGGGGTATGAGCGCCGAAGTGGAAATACAAATAGAATAACATTCCATTTGATGGATGTACTAAAATAAGCACACTGGAGAAATCCAGTGTGCTTATTTTTTACAAGAATATGTCATTGATATTTCAAGGAGACACACATGACTATCATTACCGTCATCGGCGCAGGCAGCGCCTCATTTGGAGAGAATACTCTCTCCGCATTGCTTCGCTCCAAAAAACTGCATGGCTCCACACTTCGGCTTGTGGATCGTAATGCGCAAAGTTTGGACATCGTCCACAGGCTGGCGAATCGCTTGAACAAGGAATGGGATTCGAGATTCACCATCAGCGCGCACACTCATCACAAAGATGCGCTCAAGGATACAAAATTCGTTGTCTCTGCCATTGAAGTGGGTCCTCGCGAGGAATTATGGAAGTCTGATTTTGAAATCCCATTGAAGTATGGTGTGCGTCAACCGTATGCAGAAAATGGTGGACCAGGTGGTTTTATTCACGCTGCGCGTAATGTGAAACCCGTGTTGGAAATTGTCCGCGATATGGAAGAGATCTGTCCCGATGCATGGTTCATCAATTTCACCAACCCCATGGTGCGGATCTGTGATCTCGTCAATCGCCACAGCAAAATAAAAGCAGTTGGTTTGTGTCATCAAATTTATACGGGCTATGCCATGGTGGGGCTGGCGCTTGCAAAAGAACTTGGCATTCAAGTACCAGATGGTCTCGAAGGCATGCACGCAGACATCATGCAGCATCCGCTTCAGCACATGCTGATCAGCCAGGCCGTGCCGCTGCTGGACATCCGCGCGGCAGGAACCAATCATTTTTCATGGGTGCTGTCCATTCACGATAAGCGCACAGGCGAGGATCTATATCCGCTGTTCAGAAAGCGATTCTTCGAACTCGATGAGAAATTTGAGCCGCTCACGCGCCGCGTCTTTCAGGACTTTGGCATGTTCCCCATACCCGGAGATACCCATCTCTGCGAATACCTCCCGTGGATGAGTGATCCCATCACCAAGCCGTGGGATAAGTTCAACATCCGCTTATATGATTGGGAAGTGATGGCCAGTCTGCGTGATTTCAGCCTCGACCGCTTGAGTGAAATGGCAAATGGTGACGCAACCATCGAAAGCCTGCTGGATACCGATTCAGAAGGCGCGTTGGAAATGATCGAGAATATTGCATACGCAGGAAGTCATTATCATCTTGCCGCCAATCTTCCAAATGTGGGGCAGATCTCCAACCTGCCATTGGGCGCAACCGTTGAGACTCCCGTCCACGTGAATGGGGCGGGCATTCATCCTGTGCATGTTGGCGCTTTACCAGCGCCTGTTGCTGAGTTATGCCGTCGTGAATTAATGGTTGCACAATTATCTGTTGATGCGGCTGTTGAAGGGAATTACGAAAAGGCATTGCAATGTCTATTGCTTGACCCCGTCATTAGAGATATGGAAACCGCCAGAAATATTCTTGACGATTACTTAAAGACATATAAGGAACATGTGCCGCAGTTTCTTCAATAAAGGACTTGATGCAGTGAAAGTTTTGTTGCATGGACATCAAAGACGGGCACTGCGCCCGTCTTTGATTCTTAAAAACGTTAATGACCTTAAA
>JAVBXV010000174.1 GCA_030824405.1 Anaerolineales bacterium
AATAAAAGTAACCTTCTTTCAAGGCTGTACCTTTATTTTTCCATGAATAGCCAAACCACGTGGCTTCGGCTGGTTGGACGACAAACATCGTATCGAGTTCAATGGTGTGGCGTGCTTCATCTTCAGAGATGAGCATCTCGTGCAGTTTCTCGCCAGGGCGGATGCCGATGATATTAATTTCAGCATTCGGGGCGATGGCTTTCGCAAGGTCGACAACTTTTGTGCTGGGAATTTTTGGAACGAAAACTTCGCCGCCTTCCATTTGTTCAATGCAGGTGATGACGAAGCGCACGCCCTGATCGAGCGAAAGCCAGAAGCGGGTCATGCGGTCATCAGTGACGGTGATCTTGCCGCCCGAGCGTTGATTGAGGAACAGCGGAACAATTGAGCCGCGTGAGCCGACGACGTTCCCGTATCGGACGCACGAGAATCTGGTTGCTGAACCCCCAGCATAGGCGTTGCTTTGAATCGTTAGCTTCTCACCCGCAAGTTTTGTGGCGCCATAGAGATTCGCGGGGCTGACGGCTTTATCAGTGCTGACCATCAATACTTTTTTGACACCCGCATCGAGTGCGGCTTCGACGACATTGGCCGTGCCCATAATGTTGGTCTTGATCGCTTCCATCGGATTGTATTCACAGGCAGGGACCTGCTTCAACGCCGCCGCATGGACAACGATGTCCACGCCATGCATGGCGCGCACAAGACGTTCACGGTCACGAATGTCTCCGATGAAATAACGCAGATTTTCCTGGTTATATCCGCCGACCTGCATTTCGTGCTGTTTCAACTCGTCACGACTAAAGACGATGACCTTCTTCGGTTGCTTTTCTTCAAGCAAGATCTTGATGAATTTCTTGCCAAACGAACCTGTTCCGCCAGTGACTAATACAACTTGATCTTTCCAATTCATGATAATTTCTCCTATTTCAAGGCTTCAAACAAGCCAGAGTCTTTTGTGATGAAGATTTTGCCTTCTTTTTCAAGGACAGCGGATAAGTCTTTTTTCAATTCGTCGAGTTTCTCTTCTGACAGATCTGTTGCGCCAATCGAAGAGCGGATGTACGCGATCAGCGGGTCAATCTCTGTTACTTCCAAATTATCGGCATACTGTGATCTCTTCACTTGCGAAAACACTTTCTGCAATTGTTCCTGTCCGTTTTCAAGCGTGAATGGATTGACGAACATATCTGGCCGCGGATTGGTATTCACACGCTTCAGCAATTGATACATTTCCTGCATGTGGGTATTGCCAACGGTTGTCGCAATCAAACGGCCATCATCTTTTAATACACGCTTGATTTCGGTCAATGCTTTTTCACGGTCAGGGACATGATATAACATGTGATTGGCGATGACCACATCAAATGTTTTATCGGCATACGGAATGGATTGCGCATCCACCTTCTCGAACTTGAAGCCGCGCCCCAGTGTTACCAAACTCCGCCATGCCGCATCCAGCATCCCGTCGGAGAGATCAGTGAGCGAGATCGCCCAACCAGCGGGGATTCGGCCTGCGCACTCCTTCCACATGGTACCTACCCCGCATCCCAGTTCCAGCACTATGGCATTTTCAGGAGATTGAACAAGTGTATCAAAAACCCAATTGAACCAGCCCTGTGGATTGGTGCTAAAGCGCTGATGGATTGCAATGCGCGCATCGAGATTGCCCGCATCTTTATATTGGTCCTGGGTGAGATATTTCTGGTCTGTAAATCTGAACATTTTTTATTTACTCTTGCAATACAAGGTGGCAATCAATTCTCGAACTTCGGGAGTTACGGAATTTTCAATGCCTGTCAGCATATCACAGGCCTGCAATCTCAACGATCTATCTGCGTTGATCTTGGGCGCAGTTTGTTTCACCCGCGTTTCATTTCCAGTGATTGCATAACCATAAAGAAAAGGCAGCCATTCAGACGGGTCTTCAGGATGCAATTCCAAACGAATGGCTTCTTCGCCGAGGGAAGCAACCTCTTCCCAATTCTCAAGCTGCAAAGCCAGCTCTGCTTTTTCATAGAAATAGCACCAGTTGTGCTCAGGTTCTCCGCCAAACGCAAATTCCTGAGGAACAAAAGGTTCTGCATCAGCGATCACATTTTCAATATTAGACGAAGATGCAACCAGCATCACATTGCCAGGGTCAAACGTGGAGATCAAAGGTCGTCTTCCATCGATCACATGCACACAGGAAGAAGGTGTTGGCTGGCTTAATACAAGAATGTTGCCGTAATCCAAATTCAGTGAATGACTGCGATAGACGACTTCTTTGGTAAGTTTCCCGATCAGAATATCCTGCAAATTCGCATTACTCAAAGTCAACGCTGAAACATTGTAATGAACAGGAAGCTGAGATGAAGGCTGCGGAAAATAGATCATGTTCGGCGCTTCGGTCACGCCATTGCCATCATCACCAATGTTTCCCGATGGATATTGAATCACCAGCGTAGTACCAGGCCGCAGTGCGGGAATGCGCCAACTCACCTGCCACCAAAATTTCGCGATCGCATTTTCCTCACTCACCGCGCTGACAGAAATTCCATAATGAGCCAGCGCAGCAAAAGCGATCACCGCGTACAAACTGATCGTCCGCACACGGCTGGACGACAAGGTATAAATAAACCCTGTCAACGCAACAGCGGCCGCCAAAGAAGCAGGCAGAGCATAATGCGAAAACACATCCAGATTGATATTTCGATTCGCCATGATGACTGGCAGGATGCCCAATGCCATCCCCGCCGTGCCGATGAAAAGCGCTTCACGATAACTTATACCTGTTGACTTAAAATCTGACTCATCCCCTCCCCCGATCAGCTTCTCGAGGAGGATCACCAGCAGAATAACAGAAACAGCTACAAACAAGGCAGAAGCGGTATCCCGTAATCGCATCCCGAAAAAGAAACGCGGAAATTGATTCACCCAGGCAAGAATCCCCAAATTCAAAATACTATTAAAAAACAACAAAGACCAGCTTGTGATCGTGGAAATGGGAGAACTAAACAAGCCGCTCAACTGCAAGCCGATATCGGTTGCTTTTCGTTCGTTAGTGAAAAAGAAGGTGCGCCAAAACATGAAGCCGAATGGGATGAGGATATTCCACGCCCATGCTTTGAGGGTCTTGCCTGTTTTCTTCCACACGCTGGAAAGCTGAGCTTCGCGATTGACAAGCACATACACACAAAGGAAACGAAACGCTTCCATGCCAACAGCGTAATCTACCAAGGCAATATAAACCCAGCCCGTGAGGATCGCGCCGATCAAATAACTGATCCTTGAAATTCGGTCTGAAGATTGAATGGCCCTCAAGGTTAGTGCAATTGAAAATACCTGAATTGCCAGGCTGGCAATCATCGGTTGATATTCGATGGCGCTGATCCACCAGAAATAGCCAGGGTAGATTGCAAAAAGCAGGGCTGCAAAAAATGCAAACTTTCTTTCTTTGGGCCAAAGAACATTGAACAACCAAAGAGCGCCTACTGCCGCCCCCCCCCGCCAAAGATAGGCACCGACATGATATGGAAAAGGATTGGGGCCGAAAAGCAAATAATAGGCTTCGAAGAAGTAACCGCGCGCGGGGCGGTCAATGCTGAACATGGGATGAAAAACCTTTGCACCCGCGATCAATCCGTCGTATATGTAATACCAGTCATCTTTAAAATAAGTCATCCTGCCAATGTTGGGAAGAAAAACAATGGCAGAGATAACAAGCAAAACAACAACTTCAAGCAAAGGCTTTTTCTTTAGAAACATGCTTCTATTTCTTGATGACGATCAATGGATACTGTCCATTCTCGGCAAAAAATTTCGGGAAGACACCTTCGAGCCAGAAAACAAATTTCAAGAATGCCCGCCCGCCAAAGGGACGAACGAACCAACGCAAGACGCGCGTGCTGACACTGCGCCATGGTTTGATCTCAATGGTCATCTTTGAGCCAATTTCACGCTTAAGCCATTCGGGGGTCATCTTTTGGACGAATGTGCCCGTGGCATCTTCATCGTTCTGCCATTCTTTTTTCTTCTTCGCAGAACGGCCAGACAGTTTGCGCATGAGACCGATCAACGGCTCAGCGAGACGGCTGAGAAATGGATCATGCCACCCGTTGACAATAGCCGCAGTTCGTCCGCTGGCGAGTACGCGATGAATTTCCGCATACGCACGTGGATGTTCGGGCAATGCTAAATGATGAATGGCGTGCATCGAAACTGCGCCGTCAAAAGATTCCTGCTTGAAAGGCAGATTGGCAAGATCGCCGACGACGAATAAGCCGTGGTCGCCAATACGTTCGCGTGCTTCACGCAAGGCCTGAATGGAAATATCCAGACAGACGCGCTTCTCATATCCCTGTGAATAGACTTTATATTCTTCATATTGCACGGGACCAGACCCCGCATCCAAAATAAACTTACCCGTGGGGACGAGTCCATTCATGACGCGTAAACGGGTCTTGTGGATGTATTCGCGAGACACGGGACGCAGGTCTTCATAGCGGGCGTTTTGATACAACCCGTCATCTTCCTGTTGCCAGCCGATCTCGTCATAAAATTCGCGTACTTTTTGTTTGGTTTCGTTTGTCATGTGTTATCTCGGTAATCGTTTCTTTCCTCTTTCCATTTACAAGAAAGATGAAAGAGGAAAGAAGGTTAGTTTTTCCACGTGAAAGGTTCATTCACCAAAAAGTCAAAGGTATCTTTAAATTGCGCCAAGCCTTCTTCGCTTAATACTTTTTCCAAAGGCCAAGCTTCGAGGTCATTCCAAAAGTTCATCAAGCGCCATGGGAAGGGACGTGGATATTCGAAGAAGAAACGGTAGGCGTAATTCCAGGCGAACTCAGTTTGCTTTTCATTCAATTGATGGCCAGGGATATCGGCCAAAACTTTTTCGAGGGTGGCGTAGTATTCGTCCCATGTGTTGGGGTCGAGTGTGAAGCCACGTTTGCGATAATGGGTTTCGCCGCATGAGATGACAGGGCGGCCATTCATGGCAGTTTCGAGTCCAACTGTGGTGGTATAGGCCAAACCGACATCGGCGATTTCGATCAAGTCGTAGGTGTTGATCTTGTCCAATGCGCCGATGACGTGAATATGGCTAGGGAGTTCGGGCAAGGCTTCGCGCACAACCGTGCCCATGGACTTGGCTTGCGGCACAAGTTTTTCACCAGGGTGTACACGAATCACCATTTGTACATCAGTTCGTGTTGCAAAGTATTGAACAGTCTTCATGATCCATTCGGTCATGGAGGCGGCGAAGATGTCACGGCCGAGAGTCAGGCTGTCACCGAGGACATTCGCGGCGAGC
Source organism: Anaerolineales bacterium (assembly GCA_030824405.1). Lineage (GTDB taxonomy): Bacteria > Chloroflexota > Anaerolineae > Anaerolineales > Villigracilaceae > Villigracilis. Next base: position 5,297 of record JAVBXV010000174.1, read on the forward strand.
ATCACTACGGGGCGGTCATCCAGCTTGAGCAGTTTGCGAGTCTCTTGCGCACCTTGTGAAGAAACATATTGCCACAAGCGTTTGGATTTTCCCCACACGCGAGCGCCACGGCGGGCATTTTCAAGATCCGCAACGCGCTCGAACATTTCATCGGTCATGGGCAGATGGCAACGCGCTTTCACAAAATAATCTGTGTCTTGTTTCATAATGGACGAATTTTGCGCGAGCCAAATTTGTTCGCGCTGGTCATTGAATTCGTAGGTGACTGCGTCAATATTTAAGTAACGCGCCACGCGGAAGACAATTCCCATTTCGAGAATTAATCCATTCGGTATCAACACTACATCAGGTTTTTTGGTCTGCATCCATTCGAGTGCGGCTTTAGCGGCGAAAGTGTTTCTCTCAATCCGCAAGTCATACAACGCGCGGTCGCTGGCGTCGTTCATGTCTACTTCTTCGCGCATCAGGGTGTATTGCACATCCCAAAGCGAGATCTCTTTTATATCAGCCAAAAGAATGTCTGGGAGAACAGAAGCAGGCTTGAGGTCCAGCATGGAAGCGTGTTCAATTAATGGGGATAATGTTGAAAGGGCGTCGCGTGTGTGGAGGATGCGTTGTCGTTGTGTGAAGTTATCCTTTTGCTTATGCCATTCAGAATAGGGCAATGTCAACAAGGTAACTTTATGTCCAAGGCCAGCGAGGGCGAGCCCGAGATATGCAGATTGCTCGATCCAATAATGAAGCGTGGCGAAGAACAAAACATTCTTGCCGCGCTTTGCATTTTTTGCGATCGGCTCAACAACGGCACGCGCCGCGGGCAAAGATTTTTGCAAACGATCCAAATTGAAATGATCTTTGCGTGGACGATTCTTCGACCGAAGCATCCAATCGATTTCGGCAGTGAAGGGCAGGTCGCCCAGAAAATTTTTAAGGGAAGATTTCGCGGCCACTAATCCAACTTCTCGATTGTCCAATTCAAACGCGGACGAACGGGGCCGACACGCGGCTCAGCCCAATGCATGCCAGGCGCGCCCGTGATATCCACGTTGAACGCGATCGCGTTTTCATCCATGAAATAACGGCGCACGCCAAACGAACTCGCGTTCACGCCAATCGTGTAGCGGCCTTCGTTGAAAATATCGGCGGGGATTTCTGCGCGGCTGACGAAGCGGCCAGATTTGCGCGAATCAAATTTCTCAAAAAGTTCGGGCGCGTCTGTATCAAACGAAGTGAACACATATTCGCCGCGCATGGTGCTGAGATACATGCCAACGCGCAAGCCCGTGATGGGTGCATCGAGTTGATATTCAAACTCAACGGTGACAGGTTCCATCGAGCGGACAGTATCGACAACCTTCCCGCTTCGATTCTTAATCTTCAAGCTGATCGGCCGAAATGGAGCACTCACCGCTGGAACATCGTCTGCCGCCCAATTGCGCTGGCCTGCCTGCGCCTGCCCCGATGACAGATAAAAGTCAACGGCTTCCTGCGTGGGAGCGCGCATGAGCATTTGGCCCTTATTCAAAACGATCGCCTCTTGAGTCAATCGCAAAATTGCAGACATGTTATGGCTGACGAATAAAACCGTGCGGCCTTGCTGTGCCACGTCACCCATTTTGCCGAGACATTTCTTTTGGAACTCCGCATCCCCCACCGCGAGCACTTCATCCACAACGAGAATTTCAGGCTCAAGATGTGCGGCAACCGCGAACGCCAAACGCAAATACATGCCTGATGAATACCGTTTGACGGGTGTATCAATATATTGTGTGACTTCAGAAAAATCCACGATCTCATCAAATTTAGAATCAATCTCAGCGCGGCGCATGCCGAGGATGGCGCCGTTCATATAAATGTTTTCACGGCCAGTCAGTTCGGGATGAAAACCCGTGCCCACTTCGAGGAGCGAGCCGACACGTCCACGGACGGAGACTGTGCCGACAGTGGGTTCAGTGACGCGCGAGAGAATTTTGAGCAAGGTACTTTTGCCCGCGCCGTTACGTCCCACAATACCGAGAACGCGGCCTTCTTCGAGATCAAAGGAAACATCCTTCAACGCCCAGACATAATTCTGATTCTGTCTGCGGTCAGATTTACCGATCATGGCCTTCGCCAGACGAATGGGCGCAGAGACCGTGTCCACAATCACATCACGAAGCATGTTATAGCGAAATTTCGATTCCGCCGCACCGATCTTATATTGTTTGCCGATGTTTTTTACGCTGATTGCAGTTGTCATTAAATCGTATCCGCAAAGGTTCTTTCCATACTTCTAAAGTAGAAAAGACCAGAAATGAAAATCAAAATTGAAATGCCTGTTGAAACCCAGAGCGTAATGTCAGGTCCATTGCCGATGCCGAGCAATGCCCAACGGAAACCATTGACCACACCAGCCATTGGATTCAGAAAGTACAGAACCTGCCATTTTTCAGAGATCACAGAGGCGGAATATGCCACAGGTGTAGCGAACAGCCAAAACTGAGTCAGAAACGGGAGCGCTTGGTTCACGTCACGATACTGGACGTTAATCGCTGAAAGCCAAAGCGCCACACCAAGTGCGGTTACGATGGCAAGCAAAAGAAAGAGCGGAAGCGTCCACAATAAATTCCAAGCGGGGGCTACTTGATAATAGAACATCAATACAATCAAAATGACAAAGGCAATTGCGAAATCGACCAGGCCTGCAAAGACGGAGGACATGGGCAGGATCAGGCGCGGGAAGTAGATCTTCGTCACCATATTGTTATGTGCCACGAGTGAACGACTGCCCTGATTGAGCGCGACCACAAACAAGCCCCACGGGAGCAAGGCCGTGAACGAGAAAATGGGATATGGAACGCCTTCGGTCGGCAGTTTTGCCACGCGGTCAAAGAGGAAGGTGAATACCAACATGGTCATCAACGGTTGGATCACGGCCCATGCCATCCCCAAAAGGGTTTGTTTATATTTCACTTTTACATCACGCCAGACCATGAAGAAAATTAATTCACGATAGATCCAAAGGTCGCGCAGGTTTAATGCCGCAAGACCTT
>JAVBXV010000244.1 GCA_030824405.1 Anaerolineales bacterium
TGACCCAAACCGTACCGAGGATGAAAGGCCAGAAACCAAACTGGCCGTTATTGGGTCGCCAGACCTCGCCAAAAAGCAGGTCGGATAATCCATACGCACTCATGATCGGCCAGGAACGGACAAGTAACGCAACCGTAACGATGAAGATCAGAATGACGGGCAGTAATGTAATAATGAAGAATGTGCGCCTTGCCGCTTGATCCTTGCGGATGCGAAGCGCGGCTGAAGGCCGGGAGTCCCGGCCTTCAGCTTGATCGTTGATAGTGGAATTAAATCGGCTCATTTTAATTTTGAAAGCGACTCAGCTTGCTGCTCGGGGGTGAGCGGCACATACCCCGCAGACTCAAGATATTGCTGGCCGTCTGTCAGGATCCATTCAATGAAAGCCAACGTCAGCCCTTCGGGCTTGCCCAACGTTGCGAGGTTCTCGAAGCGGGCGGGCGGAGATGGATACGTGCCATTTGCAACTGCGCCGAAAGCATCCTCCTTGACGGTATAAATTTCAATTTCATCAGCCTTGCCATTCTTATCAATATCAATTGGCGGGATGATGATCCCAGGAACCAGATTGCCGCCAGAAAGATCAAAGATGCTGTTCAAGTTACCATAGCCAATTCCCAGCGGGTCTTTGATGACCGTATCCAAAATGGAAGGCTCGCCGTTCACGCCAATACCTTTGAGATCTTCCTGCGCAGCGCCGCCAGCAAACTTGGCCCACTGTTCGGCAGCCCCGGCCGCATCAGAACGGGTGAAAACATGGATCTCATCGGTGATGGCTGGGTCGCCAACCACCTGGCCCCAGGTGGTAATTTCGCCGGTGATGTAGATCTTATTGAAAATTTCCTGCGAAATACCCTTCTCAAGAATTTGCGCGGCCACCGGGTTTTCAGTGCTGACGATCGGGAAGACCGCATCCTTGGTTACCGACACCCAGAAAATTCCCTGAGCCGTTTCTTCATCCTTGATCGTGCGCGAGATCATGCCAATGTCCACAGCACCCGCGATCGTATCGGTCATGCCTTTGCCGGCACCGCCGCCTTGCACATCAAAAAATACATCAGGATGGATATTGGAAAATTCCTCCGCCCAAACGGTCATCATGGGATACAGGGCAAATGCGCCCGAAACAGAAATGGTGCCGCTCAATTCAGACGAAGCACCCGCTTCATTCTGGGGGACAGTTGACTCATCAGGCGCGGCAGTTCCACACGCTGAAAGTGTCACAGCCAAAACCAAAAAAGCAGACAGCCAGGGTAGTGTTCGTTTTTGCATATTTTTTCTCCGATTTGTTTTATAGAATACAAAGTCTATGGAGCAAGTATACTTTCAAGGCAAATAAAAATGCGTCCCCCCACCGACGCTATTTTTATTTACTTGATGCCCAGTTTTTTGCGGACCGAATTCTGGCGTTTGGTTACATCCGCAAGAGACGTATTATCCAGAATATCTGCGATCGCGTTACGTACATCGCTCATGGCAAGGCGCAGACCGCAAGTCTCTTCATCAGGGCAGCCACAAGGCTCATACGCCATCTGGCTGACACACTTGATCGGAGCTACAGGACCATCCAGCACGCGGAAGATTTGTCCGAGGGTGATCTCTTTGGCAGACCTGGCCAGGTAATACCCGCCGCCAACGCCCATCTTGCTATGCAGCATACCCGCATTCTTGAGCGTCAGAAGGATCTGCTCAAGGAACTTGGAAGAGATCTGCTCACGCAGAGAGATCTCCTTGATCTGCATCATTTGTGGGGCATCGCTTTTTTCGGCGGGCTCCGCCAATGCGATCATTGCCCGAAGGCCATATTCACCACGTTTGGAAAGTCTCACTTTATCTATATCTCCTAGCACACCAATAGACTTTATTGACTATAATCATAATTCAGCCACTGAATTATGTCAAGGAGGTATCGGGTAAGAATAGCCTTGTTCATAGTCTCCATATATAATATGAACATGATATTGAATTGCCTCTGTACACGGCGGGGTCACTAAACCACCGCCTCTTATCCAAAAGATAAACGGCTGATTGCCGCAAACGGTGGGCCTGGACCCCGCACCTTTCGTACGTCGTTCTTCGACGAATACGAGTCCCTGCCCACCGTTTGCATGCTGAAGATTTCTTCGGCAGGCAGTCAGTCGTTTTTTTTATTAAAAATATTCAAAGGAGCTTAATATGAAAATTGCAGCAAGCGTCACAGATTTGATCGGGAATACTCCATTGGTGCGCCTGAACCGCGTCACCGAGGGGGCCAAAGCGGAAGTGGTAGCCAAATTGGAATTTTTCAACCCCGCTCACAGCGTAAAAGACCGCATTGGTTTCTCCATGATCGATGCCGCTGAAAAAGCGGGCTTGATCAACAAAGATACAACCCTCGTGGAACCCACCAGCGGCAACACCGGCATTGCACTCGCCATGGTCGCCGCAGCCCGTGGATATAAACTCATCCTGACCATGCCCGAGACCATGAGCAAGGAACGCCGCATGTTGCTGCGTGCCTACGGCGCGGAATTGGTACTGACCCCCGGCCCGGATGGCATGAACGGCGCGATCCGCAAAGCAGAAGAGATCGTGGAATCAGACCCGAAGAAATATTTCCTACCGCAACAATTCAAGAATCCCGCCAACCCTGAGATCCACCGCAAGACAACCGCAGAAGAGATCTGGCGCGATACGGACGGGAAAATTGATTTTCTTGTTTCAGGCATCGGCACAGGCGGCACGATCACCGGCATAGGTGAAGTCATCAAATCACGCAAGCCATCCTTCAAAGTGATTGCCGTGGAACCAGATGCATCTCCTGTACTTTCTGGCGGAGCAAAGGGCCCGCACCCCATTCAGGGAATTGGCGCAGGCTTCGTGCCTGATATTCTGAACACAAAGATCTACGATGAGATCATCCGCGTCAAAAGTGAGGATGCCTTCCAAACCGCCCGCCGCATGGCGCGCGAAGAAGGCCTGTTGGTTGGTATCTCTTCCGGTGCAGCAACCTGGGCCGCGTTGCAGGTAGCCAACCGTCCCGAGAACGCGGGCAAATTGATCGTTGTGATCATCCCTTCGTTCGGCGAGCGTTACCTGTCCACACCATTATTCGCAGACCTGGCTGAAGCACAACCCACCTTGTAATCAACAAAGAGGATGAGCGCTTCGGCAAAACAAGATCGAAGCGCTCATTTCAAACCCAAGAAGAAGAAAATGTTAAATACAATTCGTAATGATGTTCAATCTGTTCTCGAACGTGACCCAGCCGCCCGTAACGCTTTTGAGGTTTTGTTATGCTACCCGGGGCTGCATGCCATTTGGGCTTATCGTTTCGCTCATAAACTTTGGAAAAGCGGATTCAAACTCCTCGCGCGCTGGGTTTCACAAACTGCCCGCAGTTTCACTGGCGTTGAAATTCACCCGGGGGCAATGATCGCAAAGAATCTTTTCATCGATCACGGCATGGGAGTTGTAATTGGTGAAACCGCCGAGATCGGTAATAATGTCACGTTGTATCACGGCGTCACATTAGGCGGCACCAGTTCTCATAAAGTGAAACGACACCCAACTCTCGAAGATAACGTGGTGGTGGGCGCGGGCGCAAAAGTACTGGGCGCGATCACCATTGGGATGGGCAGCCGCATTGGCGCCAACGCAGTGGTTGTAAAATCCTCGCCGCCCAACGCGGTCATTGTGGGTGTACCCGGGCAGGTACTGCTTCGCAGCCATGAACACGCCCTGATCGATCTGGATCACAACCTGCTGCCCGATGCAATTGGCGACACCGTGGCATCATTGGTCATGCATGTCGAAGAACTTGAGAAAAAATTAAATGGGCATTTGCCCAGTTCACCAGCCTTGCACACGTCAGATCATGGAGTTTGGCATGGCGAAGATTTTGCAATATAAGGTCATCGCGAACACTGGGCATAAAAAGAGGTCGTCACTATAAAAGTGACGACCTCTTTTTATGCTTTCCAGCAACTAAATTACGGTAGCGTGGGCTCCCTCTCTTTATTTTCAAAACCATACAACAACCCTGTTATTAATAAGATTATAATTGTCCAAACATTTTATAGATAGTCATACGTATCGTGAACCTTAATTCTGGAGACATCAATGAAAAACAAGCATTTTTATGCCGTCTTAACTTTCACAGTTATTTTTGTATTCATTACATCTTTATTCACTGTTGTAAATGTTTCAGCAGATGAAGGCACGCCTCCAGTTCCAACCGAGGAGCCTGCTCTGCCTCCCACGGAAGAACCAGCCGCTGAAACAGGATCAACTCCAACGTCCACGCCTGAAGCGGATACTCCAGTTGAGATTCTTGAATCTGCACCTGAAGGTGTGGATGTGATCGTGCTGGACGAGAACGGCGATCCCATGTCATTGGTGGTTGAGGAAGCTGCACAAATCATCATGATCGGAGACCCAATGTGGTGTCCGGATGGCGATACCCCCGGCACTGATGCTCTGGATTCTATAATTGAATGTACGCCATCTTTTGCAAGCTTTACTGATCTGATTAATGAATTAACAACAAATACAGCCACCTATAATGGTTCCGGAACAATTTATGTGGCTTATGATTATGATGCGACAGTTGCCGGTGATGCTGGCAGCGATATTATTTTTGATTATGGCGATCTTGCTTTGACCAATTTAGCGGTACAAGGCGGCTGGGATTTCACCAGCGATAGTGTGTTCGGAACATCCACAATAGATCTTGGCACAGGGAATTCAGTGGAATTTTGGGATTGGGGCGGCTATGCTACGCCGGGTTCTCTCACACTTAGAGACATCATCATCACCAACAGCGATGGCTTATATATTGGCGATGATAGTGACTTTACAACAGCAGATGTTACATTGGACAATGTGGGTGTAATTGACACCACTTGGGGAACCTACATTGGCACCGAAGGGGATGTGAATATCTCGAACAGTAATTTCAATGACACACAAGCCGATGACGGGTTGGTCGTGGAAAATAGTGGAACAATCACACTCACAGATGTAATTGCCACGGGCAACAGCGGCAGCGGCGCAATTCTGGATAATAGTTGCGGCTGTGTCACTACCAATATTTTCATTAGTTCAAGTTCTTTCGACCTCAATGGCACCAGCGAATACGACAGAGGTTTGATCGCTCATTCGAACGGCGACATCGCACTCGCCAATGTCTCTGCCAGCGGGAATAGCGGCGGCGGCGCAGAGTTGATAAACTGTTTCTTTGACTTCTACGATTTCACGGGTTGTTTTAATACGAATCCAGCAACCATCACCATCACCGGCACAAACATTTTCAACAACAATGGCTACATTCCCCCTCAATTTTTAGGTAGTGGACCCTATGGAAGTGTCGGCTTGTGGGCTGGGTCTAACAATGGTGTTTCCATATCTGGAGTTACTGCACAAAACAATGGTGCAGGTGACATTGGTGGAGGCGCTCTCCTTTTTACTCAAGCTGGAAATTTATTCGTCACCAACAGCAACTTCAATGAAAACTGTATGGATTGTTACCTTGGCTTCGGCTTCATCGCATTAAACCTCGGAGGTGATGTTACGTTGGACGGAGTCACAGCCAATGGCACGGGAAATCAAGCCTCTTATACACCTACCCAGGGGCTGGGTGGAATGATCTTCAACCTCAGTGGCAATACGATCGTTAAGAACAGCGATTTCAGTGAGAATTGTTCGCTTGATGGCTGTTTTGGAGCTGGACTTGGAATTCTCTCCTTTGGAGATGTCTACTTAAATCACGTTACAGCGAACAACAACGGTACCGCTATTGGCGGCGGTATGGGTGCAACCATTAATACAGGCAATAATATCGATATATATTGCAGCACATTTAACAATAATTTTGGATCTGGTCTGCTGGCTAGTGCGCCCGGTGTAATCAACTTAAACGGTGTCACCAGCAGTGGGAATAGCATCGCAGACAGCCTAAGTTACGGTTCCCTGAACATAAATCCTTTTGACTGCGATCCTGAAGGGAAATCTCCACGGAAAGCGGGACTGCCCATCAATATCATCCCAGTAACGGGCGGCCTCGACTGCACCGCATACAGTGGCACGCTGCTCATTCTGCCCAATGGGGATAACGCCTTGTTCCCATGCCCAATTCAGGATGAAGGCAGGATCGAAGTTGTGACCAGCGAAGACCTGCCCGCTGACCTGCCTGAAGGGAACGAATTCATCTCATCCTTTACCACCTTCCTTTTCAAGGATGGACAGACACAGGAAATCAGTGAAGGTTTGATCACTATTTCCTTCATGATCCCTGATGGCGCAGATAAAGAAGCGCTCTCCATCCTGCACTGGAATGGCACCGAGTGGATTGATCTTGGCGGCGCGGTCAGCGAAGACGGCCTGCATTTCGAGGTTCCCACAAAACTGATCGGCACCTTCGTGCTGGTCAGCAAATAGTTCAAGCCTGTTACAATCTCTGGGATGGATGAAAATCCATCCCTATTTTTTTGAACAAAGCGAGAAAAAATGAAATATAAAATTTTGATATTCATCCTGATGTTTTCTCTATTGATCACTGCCTGTGGCGCAGCAGATGCAACACCAGCCACTGTAGAAACAAGCACAGAAGTTATCGCCGCCACACCAGACCTATGCTCCGCTGAAAACCTGCCTGCCGAGGTGGCCAAAGTTAATAAATTGATGCGCGAGTTTGATGATTATTCATCGCTTGCATCCAACACCCCGCAGGCACAATTGGTTGAGCTAATTCCAGAAATGCAGCGCATCTTGCGTGACGCTGAGGATCTGCAAACACCACCCTGCCTGCAAACCTTAAAACAACTTCAAATGTCCCACATGAATCTGGTCATCCAGATATTGATGGCTTTCATGAACAACTCAGATGTAGCGGCCATTAACGCAGGTATTGCGCAATCTCGTGAACTGCACTCCCAGTACGATATTGAAATGGCGCGCCTGCTTGGCATCACATTGGTTGTTCCTCCCACAGTTCCTCCAAACGCCGCAGCCACTACAGCACCGTCAACAGCCGCAGCAGCAGCCTATGTAACCAACCCGGGCCCCACAGGAATTAATTTACGTTCCTCACCCGCGTTGAACGCCCCCGAAGCTGGACTGTTGGATGTAAAAATTTCCGCAGTTGCAATCGGAAGATCCGCAGACTCCCAATGGATCAAGGTGGAAATTCCCAACCAGCCCGGGCAAACGGCATGGGTGTTCGCCTCCCTGGCACAACTCTCCGTGCCGATAGACCAACTGCCAGTTACAGAATAGAATTTTAAAATCACTCCGAATTTTCTCGGAGTGATTTTTTATCCCCTGCCTTATAATCACTCCATTCAAACCATCAAAAGGATTTGCAATGCCAGAATTAACACCTCATCTCACGTCCCTCGCAAACGAACTTCTCGAAGCAGGCTGTATTAAGTTTGGTGAATTCACTCTCAAATCGGGACTCAAATCCCCGATCTACATCGACTTGAGACGCATCATCTCCTACCCCGGCCTGCTCGAAAAAATCGGACAGGCTTATCTGCCCATTTTGAAAGATCTGCAATTCACCCGCCTTGCAGGCCTGCCATACGCAGCCATCCCGATTGCCACAGCGGTTTCCTTGCAGGGAAATTATCCAATGATCTACCCGCGCAAGGAAGTGAAAACCTACGGCACAAAAGCCGAGATCGAGGGTGAGTTCAATGCAGGCGAAACCGTTGTCGTCATTGACGATCTCGCCACCACCGGCGGAAGCAAATTCGAAGCCATCGAAAAGCTGACCGCAGTTGGCCTGCTCATCAAAGATGTCGTCGTCCTCGTGGACAGGCAATCTGGCGCAAAAGAGTCACTCGAACAGGCTGGCTACTCCATGCATGCCGTGTTGACCATCACCCAGCTTTTGGATCACTGGGAAAAGACAGGCAAAGTGGCAAAAGAAAAAATAACTGAAACAAGAAAATTTCTGGCGGGGAATTAAAACCCAGCATGGTACGCAAATGCCCCAACATCAGTTAAACCTGAAGAAGTGGTATAACTTTAGTCTGTACACTCTTTTTTTCCCTGAAAGCGAATCCCATGAAAAAATCTGAATTCGAAACAATTATCACAAAAACCTTCCGCGGTCTGGAAGGTAAACACGGTTTCAAAAAAAACGACACCGTTTATTCTGCAAAAGGCTGCACAGTTCAATTCCTGAACAAAACAACCGATGTCACCCTGCATTATGAAATTGGCAATGAGCCCTGGCTTTCCATTGCAGATGCAAACAACCCTGACAACAAAACCACACTCGAATGGCTGCTGGTCGAACATGGAGTTGAAAAGCCCCCCACACCCGCAC
>JAVBXV010000287.1 GCA_030824405.1 Anaerolineales bacterium
AATATTTGCGGTAAAAAGCCTCTTTGGGTTCCTCTACTTCAAGCGTACCTTTTGTCAGGTCAACGTGCAGGACCTTTCCGTTGTAACCGTTTGGCATGAGTTCTCCTCCGATGTGGATTAAGTAATTTATTCCGTCATTATAACAAGCGCGCGGATGTTCGCACAAATGCAGTTTTCCGAAAGTGACAGAGACACTGCCCATGCAGGCTTTTTACGACACGATTTAAGACGCTTCATTCCTAACTGGCTGCAGATTCTGTTTCAAGGGGCAGGAGAGAACAGAGTAGAAAAGATGAAGGCGCGGAGAGTTTCTCTCCGCGCCTCTGGGATTCATGCAGGACTGTTTGATTAATAATAAGGAGGTGGTGGAATAACGGGAGCAGGGATTTCTTCTTCCTGTTCCTGCTTTTCAATGACGATGCAACTGGAGCCATCGAAACTGAAGTTGTTGACTTCGGTGCCATCCACTTTGACGATGATCTGAACGGGGAAGGAACTCAGGTTCTGCGGCAGGGCGCAGGAGTAGAGGCTGGGGTTGCTGTTGGGGATGGAGCAATTGGCAGGCAATCCGTTCATGGTGAGCTCGACGGTTTTGCCGTTGATATCAAGCAAGGGTTCGGCAAGCCTGAAGTTGATGAAGTTGCCTCTAAGGTCACAGGCAGTGATGGCGCCAGACAGAAGCGGCTGAACGATCAGCAGGTTTGGAGGCGGAATGATAATCGGCAGATCCTGTGCGGGGACATCGGCAGGGGTGGCTGTGGGAGTGACCGTAGGCGTAGCAGAGGGAACTGCAGCCACCATCGCTTCAGCGGAGCAATATTGTGCCTTATACGCCAGTTTGTCTTCCTCAGTTTTGGCTTCAACCATAAACGCAGGCTGCTCATACAGGTCAAATTTTACCTGGCTGCCATCAGGACAAGCCACACTGCATTCCCAGACTGGCTTACCGAACTTAGCGTCCGCCTCATTTGCAATTGCACCTTCCTGTGTCTCAAGATACTCGGTATACAATTTACAGGACATGGCAATAGACCCGTCACTGAAGACCGAGGAATTGGTATTGCCGCCAAATATGTCTGGGTTGCAGCGGCAAACGGTAACAATCAGGGCGGAAAAAATAAAGAACAAGGCGGTGCGTTTTCGTTTTTTTAACATTGCTTCTCCTCTAAAATAACTGTCGTGAATATCAATAAAGTTTGTTGCAAGTACATACGAGAACGGGTCTATTTTAATTAGAAACGCCATCAAGAGCAATTAAAAGAACTCCTTATCTGCCATGGCAGCGGATGGGAGAGATCACTCGCTCAAAAGCCAGGCCCTGGCTTCGTCCATGTTCGCAAAGATGCACACCTTCTGCGAACGATTGACCGAGACAGTCTCGAAAAACTTATATTTCGCCAATTGATCTGGCCTCAATACCAGGGCACGCTTGAACTTATATGCAGACTCCTTCATTTCCTTTATTATTGACGCAATATATTCAGGCATTTTGTAGATATCTGAAACCGAAATCGTCAGGTACATCTTGCGAAAGTCACTCAGCACGAGGAAACAACTCCGCGCAACCGCCAGCGCAGCTCCCTGCTGAATGACTTCATTGATGTCACTCAAGGTCAGGTTCCCTTCGCAGACCACTAAAACAAAACCAGCTTCGTCATAGTTAATTGAGAAATTCATAGATCACACATCCAACATATACATATCCAGATAAAAGGTCTTGACAAGTATACGCCAGTTTGAAAACGACTTTCATGGAAGGAGTATAATGCGCCATGGAGGCCGCAATGACATATCTGGAAAAGATCATCATGCAAGAAATAGCCACCCTGCCAGAAACACGCCACGCAGATGTGCTCGCCTTTATCCGCTACTTGAAAATGAGCAGCACAGACCAACAAAAAATGCCCGAAGAGTGGAAGGAAATTCAAGGCTGGTTCGAGCATGTGTTGAAATCCATTCGCACTCATCAAGATCAATACGATGGCGATGTGAAGTCATAAACACCTTAACATAAAACACACCCGCGAAAGATTTTAATTCGCGGGTGTGTTTGTTTTTTAGAAAGTGTCTACAACTTGTAAACTACATTTCCTTCATGCCATACGGAAAGCCATAATCGGCCATCTTTTCCATGAACACGGTCGGCTCGAACGCCTCGGGACCAAGCACGCCCGCCCCCGTCCACCGACCATGCTCCACCAGGTCCATGGCGATAACTGCGGAGAATGCGGTCTGCGCCACGACAGCCTGACAGCCCCACGCCTGCATACACTGCTCGTTATCCGCCACCTGATATAGATAGACCGCGCGCTTCTTTCCGTCCTTTGTGCCTGTTACATACGTCCCCGCGCAGGTCTTGCCCTTCATCTTTTCACCCAAATGCGCAGGGTCTGGTAAACAGGCGGCCACCACATCACGCGGTGAAACCTGCACACCCTTCACATTGATCTTATCCTTGTTATCAAGCCCTAATTTGTGCAGGGTTTTGAGCACGTCGATGAACTCATCTCCAAGCCCATACTTGAAGGTTGCACGTTTGGTCTTGACCCAACGTGGCACAAGCAACACTTCCTCGTGCTCCACGTTGACCACTTCGACAGGGCCGATTTCGGGAAAGTCAAACACTTCTGGCTCAGAGAATGGTGCGGTGGTATACCAGCCTTTGCCTTCCTCGTAGATCACAGGTGGATTCAAACATTCCTCAATGGTTGTCCAAATGGAAAAGTTGGGTGCAAATTCATAGCCTTCAATGGTGATGTTCGCGCCATCACGGATGCCTACTTCGTCAATTTCATCAAAGAGATGGTCGGCGGCATAACGGGCGAACACATCTGCCATGCCAGGTTCCACGCCAAAACCTACCAGCGCGAGCAGGTTTTTCTGCTCCCAATCTTTGGCTTTATCAAATTGATAATCACCCAGCTTGACACCCGTTTTATTGAACGGGTCTGTAGGATGCGGCTTCGAGAGCGTCATGGCCATGTCCATGTATTTTGCGCCCACATTATAGGCGGCATCGAAGATCTGCTCGTTGTAGATCGGGTCCACGGCGTTCATGATCAGGTCCACGTTGTATTTTCTGGCCAGCGCTTCAATGCTCTCGATCTTGCTCGCATCCACAAATTCAACAGGGAATCGCTCGGGGTCACCAAGTTTCTTCTGCACCTCTTCGGCGCGCCTAATGTTGAACTCGGCAAGCACCATCAACTCCATCCACTTGCGGGGCTTCGCAATTGCAGCAATTGCCTCACCAACTCCACCCACTCCAACAAGTAACACTTTCATAACGAATCCATTCTCCGTTTAGTTTTATAACCCGCGTTTACGCGAGTTAGATTTACTGTCCATGAGCAGATTCAAATTCAGGCAGCACAGAGACGAAGAGTCCCCATGCTGCCTGAAACTGACCTGTGTTTGACGAACCCATAAAACACCCAACCGCATTAATAGCGGTTACGTGGAGGATTGTTCTGACTGCCTGGATTGATGGTGATCATAAGAGACATTAAATACGCCTTCACAAACGTATCCCCCATTGCTTTGATACTACGAACGAACGCTTTCATTTTGACCTTTCAGGTTGGCTCTGCGATCCTCATGCTTGGGATGCAGACAAAGTATATTGGAAGCCGCAGCAGGCACACGGTCCGTGCTGAGGCGTTGTTCCCTAAAAATAAACTTCCTTGGCGATCTTCAAATAGATAAAGGATTCCGTCTCGCGCACTCCATCCACCTTGGCGAGTTTTTCGGTCATGAATCTGAGAAGATCTTCGTGGTCTTTGCAGAAGACTTCGATCATGATGTCGTAGCCGCCGCTGACGAAAACCGTGTAAACGACTTCGTCAAACTTGGTGAGAAACTCAGCCACTTGCAGCATTTTGCGGCCATCTGTGCGGATGCCGATCAACGCCATGGTGCGCTTGCCCATCATGAGCGGATTGGTGGCGGCGATCACTTTGAGATAGCCGAGATCGACGAGACGGTTGTAACGCTGGCGGATCATGCCAGGAGAAACGCCAAGACGTTCGGCGATCTGCGCGAACGCTTCGCGGCCGTCCTTGCGCAAGGCCTCAATGACATGCAGGTCAATTGCGTCTAGTTTTTCAGACTTGTCATTACCGATTACGTTTTCCACAGTGATATTCTATAACTATTTTGCATAAAAGTCAATAGTTTAGACGCTATTCATCATAAAACATGACATATTTATACTTTTTGCATTACAGATTTATTGGAATTGTGTTGGTTATTTCCCCATTACTTGTGCTTTCGTCGTTTTCCACAAGAATAACGCATGAAAGCGCGGGTCTTGCTTTGGACTCAAGCAGGAGAAGTTTATCAGGTTTGCAACTTAAATGCGACGGGCAGAGAGTAATACTCTCCGCCCGTCGCTACACGAAACATATAAAATTATTCGCCGCGCACGTTCTTCCAGATATCTTCGTACAAAGCGGCGGCCTCCCCCACATCGGCAATGCGGTGTCCGTTCTGGAGAACAGCAGCGGGCACATTGATGATCGGCGAAGAAATATAGTCTTTATAAATAGCAGCGAGTGTAGTTTCGTTCCCATCGAGATCAAGAACTTTCATTGGATTATCTTTGGCGAATTCCAGTGCGGCCGTGTTGGGGTTGGTGTAGGGCCAATCGCGGATGATGACCCAAAAGACATTGCCTTGCATGGTGTAATTCAACCAAGCGTAGGCGGCATCTACATGAGGAGCATTGGCGAGCATAGCCCAATTATCCTGCCAGAGTATCGCGCCTTCGGTGGGGAAAATATATTGGATCGCGGGGTTGGCCTGTTTCGCAATAACGGCTTCGCCTGTCCAGGTCATGCCGAGGTCAGCTTGCTTCTGGATCAACATGCTGCTTGGGCTGTCGCTGTCAAATATTCGAATGCTGGGTATCAATTGCCGAAGGTGTTGCTCTGCTTCTGCAAGTTGAGCGAGGTCGGTAGTGTTCGCGTCATATCCAAGTGACAAGAGTGCGACGGCGATCACTGAACGAGAGTCGTCAAGAAACAACAGACGATTGGCATATTCAGGGTTCCACAAATCAGCCCAGGATCTTGGAACATTCGTGACCGCGCTGGTATTTACAACGATCGCATCTGTCCCTGCGAGATAGGGAATCGTGTATCTGTTGCCAGGGTCAAATTCAAAATCAAGATAGTTCAGGTCAAAGTTTTTCAGGATGGGCAATTTGCCGTGGTCCAATTCCTGTAGAAATCCATCACGCACCATGGAGCTGACAGCGTAATCTGTAGGTTGGACAAGGTCGTAATTCTGGCCGCCTTCTGCAAGGCTGGCGAGCATTTCATCCGTGGAGGAGTATTCGCGCTGATTGACCTTGATGTTATAAACCAACTCAAAACATTCGCGCATGTCCTGTGAAATGTATTCCGTCCACACGAAGATGTTTAATTCAGTAGAGGTGACTTCAACGGGGAATTCAGGAGCGGGACATTCAAACCCATTGGTGGTTGTTATTTTGGATTCGCCTGTGGCGGGCGCTGCTGTGCTCCCGCCTGCGCATGCAGTCAGAAGCATGCTGATGACCAAAATAATCGCTGCTGGTTTGAAGTTCTTTTTATTTTTCATATTCTGCTTCTCCGTGGGTTAATGTCCGGAACGGGGCGAATTTCAGATGTGCTGAGTCAAATTTCAGTTAAGTGTGAAGCGTTGTTCGATAAAAAAAATTATACCCCGATGGATTTACATCCATCGGGGTATTTTTCACTTAATATTGATTTGTTATTTATTGACCTTTGACTTCAACCCAAATGTTGTCAAAGAGCGGAGTGGCGTCGCCAACATCCTGAATACCGTGTCCGTTCGCTACATCTGCGGCGGGCGGGTTGGTAATGGGTGAATTGAAGTAGGCATCGAAGACCTCAGGCTCATTGGCCTTGGCGTATTCCAAAGCGGCCTTGTTGGGGTTGGTGTATTGGTAGTCACGAATGGTGAGCCAGAAGACATCGCCCTGCATGGTGTAATTCAACCAGGCATAGGCGGCGTCTGCATGAGACGCACCCTTGAGCATGACCCAGTTATCCTGCCAGAGGATGGGGCCTTCGGTTGGGTAAATGTATTGAATGTCAGGATTTTCCTGGTTGGCGATGAAAGCTTCGCCTGTCCAGACCATACCAAGATCCACATCACCAGCGATCAAGGCGCTCTTCGGGCTGTCACTATCAAAGACCTTGATACTTGGAATCAGTTCAGCAAGTTTATTCTTGGCTTCTTCCAGCTGAGCGGGATCGGTTGTATTTACGTCGTATCCCAATGTCAGCAGTGTCATGCCGATGACAGCACGGGAATCGTCGAGGAATACCATACGTCCAGCGTATTCAGGCTTCCAAAGATCTGCCCATGAGGTGGGGACGTTCTCAACGGTGGCGGTGTTGACAACGATCGAGTCTGTTCCGCCGAGGTAAGGCAGGGAATACTTGTTACCAGGGTCAAACTCTTGATTCATCCAGCCTTCATCGAAATTGCCGATGTTGGGGAGTTTTGTCTTATCTAGTTCGTCCAGCAATTCCTGACGGATCATCAAGCCAATGATGTAGTCTGTGGGCTGGGCAAGATCATATGAAGAGCCGCCAGCATTAAGCTTGGCGTACATTTCTTCATTGCTGGAATATTCGTCGCGGTTCAACTTGATGTCGTAGACCAATTCAAAACAATCCAGCATATCCTGCGGGAAGTATTCCGTCCACACAAAGATGTTCAACTCGGTGGAGGTGACTTCCATGCGCGGGCTTGGCTCGGGGCAAACAAATCCAGTGGATGTGGTCTTGGGACCTTCACTGTCTGTAGCGGGAGCGGCAGTTCCCCCGCCGCACGCACTCAGGGCCATACTCGCAACAATGAGCAGGGCGAACAACTTAAATAGATTTGACTTTCTCATTTCTCTCTCCTTTGAAAAAAATTAACGGTCACACGCGGTCCAACAACCTGCCGCATGGGATTCCCAAACAAGGGATTACTCTTTGGGTTTTGCTTCGCGGCTCTGTAGTAATTGTAAAAGCAAAACGGCAAAAAACACAACCAATATCCACACAGTGGAAAGCGCATTCACCTGCGGCGTAATGATGCGGCGCAGCAACCCATAGACATAAATCGGCAGGGTTGTTGAGCCAGGTCCGTTCGTAAAGAAGGTGATCACAAAATCATCCAACGAGAGTGTAAAGGCAAGCAGTGCGCCCGAAAGAACGCCAGGCAGAATGATGGGAAATGTAACGCGGCGAAAGGTTGTCCACTCATTCGCACCAAGGTCCATTGCGGCTTCTTCGTAGGATTTGTCAAAGCCCTGCAGGCGCGCCTGCACCACCAGCGTGACGAAAGGAACCATGAAGGCAATATGACTCATGGTGACTGTTGCCATACCCAGCGAGAGGCGCGCATCACCAGTGAGATTAAGTATGTTGTTGGCCCAGCCAAAGAACTGACTGAACAACGTCAACACGCCAATGCCCATCACGATCTCGGGAATGACGATGGGAATATACAACGAAAGCTGAGAAAACGGCTTGATCTTGAAATCGTAACGCTGCAAGGCAATCGCAGACATGGTGCCGATCGTGGTCGCCACGATGGTGGCAACAAATGCGATCGTTAATGTATTGCCTGCGGCTTCAAGCACGTCATCATTCTTCGCAAGATCACAATACCAGTGGAACGGGCCGCAAGGTGCAGACTTGACCATGCTGCCATCCATAACCACAGTGTCACTGAACGCAGGGATGAAACCTTCAAAGGTCACATTTGCGCGGGATGCATTGAACGAATAAAGGATCAATCCGATGATCGGCGCGTATAAAAAGAAATACACCAGCACAGCCGCAACGATCACGAAGGGAGAACGGCGAAATGGGTTCATGCGGCAACAATCTCCTCTCCGAAGCCAAACTTGCGGGTATAGAAATAAGTAACGATGAGCGTCAACACCATCAAGATCAAGGAAGCGGCAGAACCAAAGGTTGGGTCACGCGCATCCAGGAACTGACGTTGAATTAAATTGCCGACCAAAATCACCTGACGTCCACCAAGAATATCTGAAACAATGAATGTACCCATAACAGGGATAAACACAAGGATCGTGCCCGCCACCACACCTGGCATGGAAAGCGGAAGTGTCACTCGCAAAAACGTCCTAAACGGACTCGCGCCCAAATCTGCCGCCGCTTCGTACAAGGAGTTCTCAATTTTTTCAAGTGAAGTGTAAATAGGAAGGATCATGAACGGTAAAAATTCATATACCATGCC
>JAVBXV010000211.1 GCA_030824405.1 Anaerolineales bacterium
CCGCAACCCCCGCCGCCGCAGATTTGAACAACGATGCCACCATCAACGTTCTTGATCTTGAAATCCTCGCCAGCAATTACAGACAAACTGGCGCTCTGGCCTGGCAGTAACAAAAATCTTCATATCATCACCGCCGGGGCGCACTGATATCAGTGCGCCCCGCCTTCGGAGTTTTAATGAAATCTATTAATGCGCTCGTTCTTGCAATTATTTTTGCATTTATCTCGATCATCAAAGTTGATGCCCAATCTGCCGAGACGATCTGGCTGCTGGCAAATACCACAGCTTACAAGACCGGGGAAACAGTTACGATCACCCTTAACGCAATTACATCCACACCCATTCAGGGATTTACTTTTCAGATCCGTTACGACCCAGCCTGTCTGAAACCCGTCAATGCAACCAGCCCGATCTCAGGGATGAATGGTTTGCAATTACCGCAGACTGTCGGCCTCGTGGACGCATCCTTTGCCAGTACCAGCCCGCAAGCAGCCAATGGTGTGCTGGCTGAAGTACGCTTCGTCACTCTGGGTGGTTGCCAGACCAACCTCACCCTTGAGAGTGCCGCGCTTGCGATCCGCAATGAATCAGGATTTGCCGCGCCTCTGGCAGGTGTAGTTGTTGGAGAAAAAAACATTTCTTTAAATATTGATAAGGAAGTGGGCGTATCACAAGACGTGCAGGTATCAGGAACCCCTCTGTTGCTCAGCCCAGATGGCGCCCAGCCCGCTTCAACAATGCCTGCGGGAACCATGGCTGTATTGGCAGTTCTCGGTATTTTGGTTGTGGCTGGAATATTTATTTTGATCAAACAGCTCAGTGGGCCGGGAAGCCAAAAAAATATTCAAAAATAATTTTTGGGCTTCCAAACTGTTTTTGTAATTGGCTTGTCCAATTGAGGAGAAAATCATGAAATCAAAAACAATCCTCCAAAGTCTTATTCTCTTGTTACTGCTTGTGTCGTTCATACCGCAAAATGTGAACGCGCAAACTTCAACAGCGCCGCCAGCGGACATGTTCCAATTTCCCTGGGAGCAGGGACTTTCATGGATCGCCATGGACGGATTCGACAATGGCACCAAGCGTCTTTCCACCAGCCCGCACAACTATAAAGTTGGCGGCGCAGTGGATTTTGCCCCGCATGTTAATATGCAGATCGGTGAAGACACTTCAAACTTCTGGGTGACCGCCGCCGCTGCGGGCATCGTCATAGAAAGATCCAGCTGCCATATCAAGATCGACCATGGCAATAATTGGATCACCGAATACTGGCATCTGGATAACCTGCAGGTAACCCTGGGGCAAAGCGTCAGCCGAAATCAACGGCTGGCGATTGTTGCGAACAGCAAGTATCAAAATGTATGTACTGGCAACGAATTCCCAGGTCCACACTTGCATTTCGTGATGCGCCCAAAAATGATAGAAACCATTTTTTCAGGCTGGACGATTAACTATAATATTTCCACGAACATAACAACATTCACGAAGAATGGACAAACCCTGGGTTCCTTCCAACCCATTCTAAACATCCCCAACCTGCAAATTGCCGCGCGCGGCCCAATCGTCTGGGACACTTTGTATACTGGCAGCATAGATGCCTATCGTTATGAAAGATGGACTCTGCAATTGACAGAGCAAACCGCTTTTAATATCACTGTAAATCCAACGTCCCCAGGAGTGATTCCGCAAATCATATTGCTTAATGAGAGCGGAACTGAAATTGCCCGCGGCGGTGGAACCTTGAACACCACACAACCCACAGGCAACTATTTTGTTCAAATCCTGCCTCAGGCAGGCAGTGGTTTCTACAATATGATCTTGCATAAAGATGCTGCGGCAGGAGCAACAGCTACACCTTCCCCCACAACAACCCTTGTGCCAACCAGCACATCTACTGCAACCGAGACACCTCTTCCCACCTTTACACCCACTGCAACGGGGATAGTCGTCCCGACCGATACACCTGTTGCCACAGACACACTTGTACCCACCAGCACATCCGTGGCAAGTGTGACGCCTGTGCCGCCCACCAGCGCATTCGTGCCCACAGCAACGACAACAGCCATGCCTACCGTCCCATTTGTTTGGACTGTCGCCACACCCAAAAATATCGTAGCGGGAGATACAGGCCTCGTCACTGTGAGCTTGAACAACGTTCCAGGTACAGGGTATACAAGCACTGAATTTACCTGCACATACAATCCCACCCTGATTGAGTCAAGCAACATAACGATCACAAGTCTATTTGGAGCCGATACGGTTTCCGCGATCAATGGCCCACAGAATGGCGTGTTCATCGTTGCGCTTGCTGGCAGCAATGGCAACAAGGCAACGACCAGCGGCACAGCCTTCACATTCAACGTAAGAGGCTTGCAAGTTGGGCAAACGAACATCGAATGTACGGCGCGTGTCTTACAAAGTGGAACAACATTGACCAGTATATTATCGATAGCGGATACCATCACCGTTTTCACAAACGCCCCCACAGTAACTGTCATACCGCCAACCGCAGTACCCACCTCAGCCACGCTCATCGGGCAGGTATTTGCAAGTAAGCCAGTCAACGTTCGTTTATATAATCCTGATAGCTCGCTTGCTGCATCAGTGACTGCCAACACAGATGGCACATTCAGTATGCTCGCCGTTGGCGGAAACTATACCGTTGTTGCATCTGCAGAAGGATTTCTGAACGCACAAGGCGCAACAACACTCGTCAACGGGAACACCAGCACGATACCAGTCATCAGCCTGATCGCAGGCGATATTGACGGCAACAATGTGATCGACCAGTTTGATGCCATGAGCATTGGGATGAGTTACAACGCTTCTTCCCCCGCCGCAGCGGACCTGAACAACGACGGCATCATCAACATCCTCGACCTGCAGTTGCTGGCAAATAACTATCGAAGATCTGGCGCACTCGCCTGGTAATCAGTTTCTTAAACAAATCACCCCGCAAGTCTTTTGGAAAAGACTTGCGGGGTAAAAAAATATTCACTATTTTTTAAAACTCGATTTCACCGATCTGCTCAAAATTAAGATCGAATAATTCTTCAACTTCAGTTTCAAGTTCTGCATCGAGGCCGTCACCCGCTTTGGTGCCGCGATTGCAAAACGATCTATAAGGGCAGTAACTGCATTTCGCAATGTCATCAGTTTTCGGGAAGGTTGAAGCGTTTGTGATCTCATCCGCAAGAGTGGTGAGCGCATCCCAATCGCGTTTGAGTTGGGTGGCTGTGTAGGTAAATCGCGCAGGCTCAGACGGAAAATCTGCAAACCAATAGATCATTTCAATTTGCTCTGGCACAAAAGGCTTGCCGTTGTTTAGATGCGCGCCCGCCTTCGCAAGCAATGCACGATAAATCCTTGTTTGCCAGCGGGTGGCAAGCCATTCATTTTTGGGGCGTTTGCGGTAGGTCTTCCAATCGTAAATATAAACCTTGCCGTCTTCAGATAAACCGATCAGATCGTATTTTGCAAGCAGACGAAATTTACCAAGCGGCGCCGAAAGTGTGACCTCTGCCTGACGATGCGAGAGACTCGCCAGCCCCGTCTGGCTGAACGGCAGAAAGTTATCCCACCAGCGTTGCAGGTTTTCGGTGTTTGCCAGTTTTCCAATTTGCTCTGGGGAAATGCCGATCAAATTTTGTTGAACAAGCCGATGAAAATACTCGCCCTCTTTTTGGTGTTTTTCATTTTCAAGCGCGGGTTCGGTTTCAATGGCGGGATACGCAAGCTGCTGGATATAACGCAGCTCAAAACGGCGCGGACAATCGTGATAATCCTGCAGGGATGACTGGCTAAGAGAGGTCAATTCGGGCATAACCCTATTTTGCCACAGATTGTTTTGGCTATGCTAAAATACTTGCAGCAAATTTACCGCCGAAACATGCGGGGTCAACGGAGTTCGAAATGGGACAGGATACACAAGTAGCAGTTTTCATCGATTACGACAATATTGAGATCAGCGTGGAAGAAGCTTTTGGCAAAAACATAGACGTGGACTGGAACCGCGTTATGCAAACCGCCACCCAAATGGGACGTGTGGTTCTGCGCCGCGCCTACGCCGATTGGGCCGAAGCCGCCAGCAGACAGCGCCAACTGCTCAACCTGGGCGTGGAATTGGTACACGTCAACAGCAAGCGCGGAAAGAATGCCGCCGATATTCGCATTGTGATCGACGCGCTCGAATTACTTTTCAACGACAAAAATTCCTTCTCACATGTCCTGTTGGTTTCAGGAGACGGCGATTTTACCGAGCTGGTTCACCGCCTGCGTGCGCATGGCAAGAACGTTATCGGCATGGGCATCAGCGGCACGAGTGCAGAATACCTCGTCAACGCCTGCGATAAATTCATTTACTACGACAAATTGCAAGGCATCAACAAACCGAAGAAAAATCCGCAGAACGGCAACGGGCAAAATCAAAACCAGCCAGCGGCACAAAAGCCGAAGGAAAAGGAAAAAGAAAGCGCGCCTGCTCCCAAACAAAACGGCCTGCCCATGGCAACCACTGCCCAGGGCAAACTGGAACAATATTTACACCTGCTCGCCAACCAAAAGATCCGCATGACGCCCACCGAACAGCGTCCATTGATCATTTATAAATTGTACGAGATCACCAAGGCAAACCCTGATTTCTCCTTCAATGACTTGAAGGAATTTGCCGAAGTATATTTTGCAAACGCCACGCCAAAGATCGAAGCGCAATTGGTGACCGATACCGCGCATCAACTCTTTCACACGTTCTGCTTCGAGTTCGATCCCGAAAGCCACGATCGTATTTGGAATCGAAAATTATCCTTCTCGCCCGAAGTGCAAAAAGCATCTGACCTGCTCGATAAATGTGACCACAAGATCCTGCAGTTACTTGTCAACGCGGTTGGCTCGCCCGATAAAATTGACAAGGAAATTGCCGCGCGCATTTTATACGGCAGCGTACGCAACCCCAAAGTGATCGACCACGTTCAAGATTTATTGACGAGCGAATAAATTCAGGTATAATCCCGCAAATGATTTTCAAGTTTACAGCAGGTCAATCCCCTCTCGTGATCGGTGTGCGTGGCTTTATCTCCGCAGCGCCTTCTGGAATCGCGCCTGCACACTGAACAGACATAAAGACTCGTCTCATTCAAACGCCGCAGGTTGCCTGCGGCGTTTTTTGTTTTCATCCAACTCCGTAAAGGCGGCCCGCCAACATATTCAAAAGTTATAATTTATTTTGTAGGGTCGCCCTACGCAACAGGAAAACACAATGATCCAACTTCAACTCGCAAACATCACCCTCGTCCTCGGCGCCCGCCGTCTCTTTGAAAACCTCAACTGGGAAATTCAAGACGGACAAAAGATCGGTCTGATCGGAGCGAACGGCGCGGGGAAATCCTCACTGTTCAAATTGATCGAAGGCGAACATTCCCCCGAAATGGGCGGAACCATCACCCGCGCCCGCCTCATCACAACGGGATACCTGTCTCAACACCCCGAGCTTGATCTCACGCTGACAGCGCTGGACGCCGCCCTGGCGGGCAATCCACGCGTGGCAGAAGTCCACGCAGAGTTGGAACGTGTGGAAAATAGTTTGGGCGATCCCGAAGTCTACGGTGACGAAAAGAAATTACAACGCGCGCTGGAAGTACAGCACAAACTCGTCGAAGAATTTCACGCCCTCGGCGGTGACTCGTACCCTGGGCGCGTGCGTGAACTACTGCTCGGGCTGGGACTTGCTGAAGGTGAATTGACCAAGCCCCTGTCTGTGTTAAGCGGCGGGCAAAAGAAACTGGTTGGGCTGGCGCGTCTGCTGTTGGTCCATCCAGATATTTTGCTTTTGGATGAACCCGATAATCATCTGGATATGCCAGGCAAGAATTTTCTCGAAAAACTCATCCGCGAATATGAAGGGACTGTGGTCATCATCTCACATGATCGCTATCTGTTGGATGCCGCTGTGACACACATCGCCGAATTGGAGGATGGCAAGCTAACCACCTTCACAGGAAATTACACAGACTTCATTATTGACAAGGAAGAAAAACTCGCGCGTCAGGAAGAGTTGTATCAAATTCAACAAAGAGGCCTGGCACGCATGCAGCAGGCGCTCAAACGCTACAAGATCTGGGTTCAGGTGAGCGATAAATTTGCCAGCCGCATCCACGCCATGGAAGCACGCCTCGCACGCGTGGAAAAACTAGACAAACCGATCCTCAACCGCCGCCGCATGGATTTGCAGCTCAACGGCTGGCGCGGCTCCAATAAAGTGTTGGAGCTTGCTGGTGTTTCCAAATCTTTTGGCACAAGAAAAATATTTTCCGATCTCAACCAAACCATCTGGCACGGTGAGCGCGTAGGGCTGATCGGGCCAAACGGCGCGGGTAAATCTGTTTTGCTAAAAATGCTTCTGGAAAAAGAAACGCCTGATGCGGGCGAGATCAAGATCGGCCCCAGCATTTCGATCGGGCATTATTCGCAAGAACACGAGACACTCGATTTCAATCAAACCGTTGTAGACGCCGTCCGCTATGCGGGTGAAATGAACGAAGGCAGAGCCACCGCATTTTTATTGCATTATCTTTTCACCTACAAACAGGTGACGCAAAAGATCAGCGAGCTTTCTGGCGGAGAACGAAGCCGCCTGCAACTGGCGTTACTGGTTTTATCTGGCGCAAATTTCCTCCTGCTCGATGAACCCACCAACAATTTGGATATTGCCTCTGCAGAAGTACTCGAAGAAGCCCTGACCGAGTTTGAAGGGACTGTTCTCGTCATTTCACACGACCGCTACTTTTTGGACAGAACCGTGGAAAGATTGCTGGCCATCGAAGACGGCCAATTAGTGGAATATGCTGGCGGTTACAGCGACTATCTTGAAAAGAAGGCTAAAAAATCATAAACTGTTGTTAACGAAAAAAACAATTTTCCACATACAATCAGTCATCTTTTCTTTTCGGAGTAAAAAATGGAAATTCAATATAATGAACTTGAGCACGGCATTGGCGCGATCAAACTCATCGGCATCCTGGACACTCAGGGAGTCGGCGCCATCGAAACAAAATTTGCAGGCTACAGCACGGGAGACCATGCAAAAGTACTTGTTGACTTAACCTTTGTGGAATTCCTAACCTCCATTGGCATTCGGTTGCTGGTCACCACCGCAAAATCAGTGGCAAACCGCGGCGGCAAAATGATCATCTTCAATCCCAACGAAAATGTCAAAGGGGTTTTGGATATGACAGGCATCATGGACATCATCCCCATTCACATGGATTTTGAAGCCGCCATCGCTGATCTGTCTGCAAAATAAAACTAATTCCACCACCCTGCTTCTTACGCTTTTCAATAAAAGAGTCGTAGATTTTCATCTGCGCCTCTTTTATGTTCAAACTCTTTTTTATACCTCTGCAGTGCCGTGTTCGGCATCGAACACATGCGAATGCATGTTCGCGATCCAATGTTTTCCATCTTCGGTCAAACGCAAATACGTCAGCGCGTCCTGAATATATGGGCTTACTTTTTCCCAATAGAACGATGCATAATTTTTTCGCATGTCATTGGGAGATCGATATCCATACTTTTCGTTTAATCCCAATTCCTGAAATTCGTAATACAGGGCGGGGGTTTTCCGTAAATAATCAGGATCACCCAATTGGCCGATAAAATCAGCCGCGCGCACCAGCCCGCCCATTCCTTTTGTATCCTTATACTTCTCGCCGTCAGGAGAAGGGAAACGGGTCATTTCAATATACTCTGCGATCAGGTCGGCATCCAACAGCTTCGTCATATCCTGAAGCAAACCAGTCCCAAAACGTTCCTTCACGAACAGCTTACTACGGTCCACATGATACGGCGTTAATGAAACATCCGTCCCATCAGGAGATACAGCGATCAACTCATCCCCAATACCCGATGCGAACAAATCCTTCGTGTCATTCCTGCAGACCCCTTTAACATACCCAATATCATGGCACATTACCGCCATCATAAAATGCATCCAGTCACGCGGCGTCACTCCGCCTTCACGCAAATGCTTCCCTTCAATAATAGCCTGCCCCGCCAACGCCACCATGATCGTATGGTCAATGTCATGATACAACGCGTCTGAATTGGCAATATTCTCAAGCACCAAACGCCCAGACCACGTCACAATGCGGCCGAAACTTTTATCAATATCGCCATAGGTTCTTTCATAAACCAGGCGCAATTGCTCCACAAACATATCGATCGTAAGTTCCTGCCAATTAATCATCTCGGTTCTCCTGTGCAATAAAATAA
>JAVBXV010000173.1 GCA_030824405.1 Anaerolineales bacterium
GCCTCTACACAGTGATCGACGAGGAAATTCTTTACAAAACTTTTGATGAGTTGGGCGACATGCCTTTCGATGTTTTGCAAGTGGACGATGGCTGGCAGATCAAGATCGGCGATTGGGATGTAAATAAAAAATTTCCAGCGGGCATGCAGGCGTTGGCAGAAAAAATAAAATCAACGGGCAGGCGCGCAGGGTTGTGGCTTGCGCCATTGATCGCAGTGAGATCTTCGCGTTTGTTTCAGGAACACAAGGATTGGTTTTTACATAACGAAAAAGGACGACTCGTCTCTGCTGGATATAACTGGGGCGAGCAGTTATACGCGCTCGACACCACGCATCCAGACGTAATCTCGTGGCTGGCAGCGCTCATGAAGCAGGTGCGCGCCTGGGGCTTTGACTATCTCAAGCTGGACTTTTTATATGGTGGCGCATTGCAAGGTAAACGACACAAAGACATGCCGCGCGAGGCCGCGTACCGCGAAGCGCTGCGAGTGATGCGCGAAGCCATGGGCGCGGATGCGTTCTTCTTAACCTGCGGCACGCCCATTATTCCCGCGTTGGGAGTCTGCGATGCCATTCGCATTGGTCCAGATGTTTCGCATGATTGGGAAAAATATCGCGACGCAAATTTACTATATAACCCCTCCACTCCAGGGACAAAGAATGCCATTCGCACTGTGGTTCATCGGCTATGGCTCAAGCCGCTCATTCACGTTGACCCAGATGTGGCTTACTTTGAATCAAAAGAAAATTCACTGACCCAGAAACAAAAAGCCATGCTGCAAGACCTGGCTTTCGTCTGTGAATTTAAAGCAACCTCTGATCTGCCGCAATGGATGACGAAAAAAGAACTTGAGCAGTTACGTTTATTTTTAGAATCAAATCCAAAGATCAAGCAGGCAGATAGGTACCTCTTCCACATTGACGACCGCCTCGCAGATTTTACTTCTGCGGCATCGATGCCCAAAATACCCACAGGGTTTACCTGGCTTTGGGCGGTATTCCTCAGCTGGCTGGGAGATTTCCCATTCGTACTAAAAATACTCAAAGGGCTTGATGATAAAGCGTTGAGAAAAAGAAGAAACAGTTTGCGATAATAAAAAACGACCCTCACGGGTCGTTTTTTATTATGCGTATAACTCATCCGTTTTTGCTGCCATGATGAAATCGTTTTTGTGTAATCCCTTGATCTTATGCGACCACCATTGGACAGTCACCCTGCCCCACTCGGTGATGATCAGCGGATGATGATCTTCTTTTTCAGAAGCCATCGCAATTTTATTGGTGAATGCCACGGCATCAATATAATTCTTTAATTTGAAGACGCGCTCCAACCGTTTGACGCCGTCCACTTCCTTGACCTGCCATTCCACAACCTGTGGATGCAGGTCTGCGATCTCGGCGTCGGTCAAAGTTGGCTCGCCGCCACGGCAGGCGACACACTTGAATGAAGAGAGGGTTGTCATAAATTATTCTCCAATAAACAAGGGCAGTCTAATCGGACTGCCCTTGTTTCATATTTTTACTATTTTAAAGCATCTACGATCTTTTCGATATCTTCAGGCCTGGAAAGTTTGATCCGAATTGCCTTTCGTCCTGCGGCGAGCAAAGCTTCGTAATCACCCAACGCCTGCGCGCGGATGAGTGCACCGAAGGTCAGGCCTTGGGTCGGAATTTCCATATCCTCTGCGGCATCGTACACCACCTGAATGAACAGACCTTTGTTCGGGCCGCCTTTGTGGAACTGTCCCGTGGAATGCTGGAAGCGCGGGCCAAAACCAGCAGCGACAGCACATTTTGTTTTTTCGCGAATGGTCACACGCAGAGATTGAATGGCTTCGATCATCTGCTTGTTGCGCGGCACATAGGCATTGATGGTTACGAAGTTCCCATCTTTTGCATCTGCCAAAAATTTCTGTAACGCGGCCTTTGCATCTTTCACATCCACCAGATCAATTTCAGCGAGTTTGCCTGTCACTTGAAAATCCTTGATCTTGGCGATCGTACGCAGCTTGCTATCCTGCACGTCAGGCTGATCGAAAGTATTGATTCCTAAAATATGGCAGGCAATCGAAATCGCCATTTCCCAACGGAAAAATTCCGCGCCCGCATCGTATGGGCTGGTGATCGGGAATTCGATCACAGGGAAATCTGCGGCCTTCAACGCCGCAACGCCCTGTTCCAATTCGCCATTGCTGCGCAAGTACACAAACAAACGATCCTTGCCATATATTTCTGGCGTGCCCAACGGCTCCAAAGCCACGGGCAGGATTCCTTTTTGATCTTTGCCACTGGACTCAGCGATCACCTGCTCGATCCAATTTGCCAAAGCGGACACAGGCGCATCAGCCAAAACGGTGAGCTTGTCTCTGCCTGCGAGAGCAGACTCAGCCAGTAAAGCACCCAGTGCAAAGCCAGGGTTGCGCGCAGAAAGAACATCTGCTGTGGACTGTTTCTTCATGCGTTCGGCATTGCCGAGCAATTGATCAAAGTCCATGCCAAGCAACGCGGCGGGAATGAGACCAAAATCAGTCAACGCAGCAAAGCGGCCGCCCACATTCGAGTCCGCGTTGAAGAATGCTCTGAAGCCGCGATCTTTGGCGAGTTTTTCAAGAGATGAACCTGCGTCGGTAATGGCAACGAAACGGGAGCCGTTTCCATTGCTCAACACCCAAAGATAATCAAATGCCGCCATCAATTCAGCAGTACCGCCTGATTTACTAGCGACGATATATAAAGTTTTGTCAGGTGGATATTGTTCAACTGCCACTTTCACTTGCAATGGATCGGTCGAGTCAAGAATTGCGAGGCTTAATTTTGCTTCCACATTCGCGCCCGCCAAGAGTGAGCTGAACACTTCGGCGGTCAACGATGAGCCACCCATGCCGATGACGAGTACGCGGTCAATGCCTTCATCGTGGACTTGTTTTGCAAAAGACTGATAGCCAGCGAGTCGTTTGCGTGCATCTTCAATAGAATCTAACCAGCCGAGGCGGATCTTGATCTCGGCCTGTCCTGCGGCATCTTCTGTCCACAGGGTTGGGTCATGTGCCCACATGCGGGCTGGGACAGAGTCCGCGTCCAACTTGATGATGCGCTTCGAAACAGAATCAGCTAACGGCTGGATGGAAGCGACGGCGTTCTTCCGTCTATCGTCAATGGCTTCGAGCAGAGTCTTGAACGCATCCGCAAAAGATTTCACGCCTTCATCTTCCAATTCTTTGGTAACGGTGCTCATGGAAATGCCCTGCGCGTTGAGTTCGGCAAAAAAGTTTTGGGCTTCTTCGAGACCGCGCGTGATGGTGAGGCTGGCGTTGCCGTGATCGCGGAAGGCATCGAGCGTGGCAGGCGGAACAGTGTTGACGGTATCAGGGCCGATCAATGTATCGACATACAATGTGTCGGAATATTTTGGATTCTTCGTACCCGTGGATGCCCACAGCGGACGCTGCACGCGAGCGCGGAAGCGCGCCTTGAGCGTGGCGAAACGCGGCGAAGTAAAAATGGATTCAAACGCATCGTATGCAAATTTTGCATTCGCAATCGCCGCCTTGCCGCGCAACGGTGAATCTTCTGGAAGGCGCGGATCAATTTTGGTATCCACACGCGAAACAAAAAATGACGCGACAGATGCGATTTGTTGAATGGGAAGGTTTTGCGCAGTGCGATCTTCGAGACCCGCGAGATAGGCATCCATGACGGCGGCGTAGCGTTCGAGGGCAAAGATCAACGTAACGTTGACATTGATGCCTGCGGCAATGCTCGCGCGAATAGCGGGAATGCCTTCCTTTGTAGCAGGGATTTTCACCATCAGGTTGGGGCGATTGACTCGATCCCAAAGTTCCTGAGCCTGCTTGATCGTGCCTTGTGTATCGTTTGCAAGATACGGGCTGACTTCAAGACTTACATATCCATCACCACCCCTGGTTTCATCGTACAGCGAACGAAAAAGATCGCAGGCGTCCTGAATATCTTCAATGGCGAGTTGCCAGAAAATCTTCTCCGCATCCCAGCCAGCCCACGCCAGCGGAATTAATGCAGCATCGTAATCATTTGTCTTTGCAATTGCGTTCTGAAAGATCGTCGGGTTCGATGTCACACCGCGAATATCGCCACGGTCGATCATCGCCTTGAGTTCGCCGCTGACAAGAAGTTTTCTCTGAATATTATCGTACCAGAGGGATTGTCCAAGGGAAGTAAGTTTGCTAATAGGTGTCATTTCGTCACTCTCAAATAATAGGATAATTTACAAAGAGACACAGAGTCAATTGCCTGTGTCTCTTTTATAAGCTTTATAAATTTATTCACGTTCCATTTTCTTGATTTTTCCAACCCGCTTTGCGAGTCTTTCGCAGCCTACGTCATCCCCAATATAGCGCGCGTTCAAAAATGCAGGCACCAACACCTTTACCAATTCAGGTCCGATCACGCGCCCGCCAAGACACAACACATTCATCGCATCGTGCTGAACCCCTTGCGCGGCAGAATAGGTATCATGACAGATCGAGGCATAAATGCCTTTCATCTTATTTGCCGCGATTGCCGCGCCAACTCCAGAACCGCAGATCAAAATTCCACGCTCAGCTTCGGCACTCTGAATTTTCTCGCCAACTTTTTTTGTGAAATCAGGGAAGTCAACTGCATCGGCGCTAAACGTGCCAACGTCGATCACTTCATGGCCAGCAGCTTTCACAGACTCGATGACAACATTTTTTAATGGAAAGCCCCCGTGATCACAACCAACTGCAATTTTCATAAAATCTCCAAAAAGCCTGACGGGCTTTTGAAACCCGTCAGGCCTGCATGATTACAATCCCTTTGCTTTCGCAACTACATTTTCAACAGTAAAGCCGAGCTTTTCAAAGATGATTTTTGCAGGAGCAGATGCGCCATATCTTTCAATGCTGATGATGGAACGCGCGTATCGGTCCCAGCCCATACCTGCCCCCGCTTCGACAGCGAGTCTCTTCTGAATATTTTTCGGCAACACTGACTCGCGATAGGCTTCGTCCTGTTTCTCGAACAGTTCCCAACTGGGGAAGGAAACCACACGCACACCCTTACCTTCGTCAGCAAGTTTTTGCGCGGCTTCGTAGATCAATCCAACTTCAGAACCTGATGCCATCAGAATGATCTCGGGGGTTCCGAAATCTTTGAGCACATAAGCACCTTTTGCAACATCTGCAGTGGCAGTCGAACGTTCAAACGTTGGCACGTTTTGTCTTGTTAATGTAAGTACGGTTGGCCCGTTACGACGCGAGATCGCCACGCGCCAGGCTTCGGCAGTTTCATTTGCATCCGCAGGGCGAAGGACAACAAGATTCGGGATCAAGCGCAGCGATGTCAACTGTTCAATGGGCTGGTGCGTGGGGCCGTCTTCACCAAGCCCAACACTATCATGAGTAAAAATAAAAATGGACGGGTAATGCGACAATGCAGCAAGACGTATGGCTGGGCGCATATAATCCGCGAAGACGAGGAAGGTTGCCCCGTATGGAATTACGCCGCCGAACACAGCCATACCATTCAAGATCGAACCCATGGCATGTTCACGCACACCAAAATGGAAGTTACGTCCGCCATAGGATTCTTTTTGGAAGGCAGGGCTTCCGTCAATTTTTGTATTGTTTGAAGGAGCCAGATCTGCAGAACCGCCGATCAACTCAGGCAGGCCAGGCGCAACGGCATTGATCGTTTTGCCAGAGGCTACGCGGGTTCCCATCCCTTTTGCATCTGCTGGGAATGTAGGCACTGTGGATTCCCAGTCAGTGGGCAATTTGCCATCGAGGCGGCGCTGTAACTCCACACCCAAAGCAGGATGAATACGCTTGTACGCATCGAAACGCATTTTCCAGTCAAATTCACGCTCACGGCCTTTTTCAACAGCCGCGCGATAAAACTCAAGCACGTCATCAGGAATAAAGAAACGCGGTTCTTTGGGCCAGCCCAAATTATCTTTTGCGGCATTAAGTTCTTCATCACCCAGCGGTTCACCATGCGCCTTGGAAGTTCCCTGTCGATTGGGCGCGCCAAATCCAATGGTGGTGCGGCACATGATCAGGGACGGTCTGGCTTCAGCCTTTGCTTCCTGAATGGCTTTATCGATAGCATCCACATCGTTGCCATCTTCCACACGCAGAACCTGCCAGCCATATGATCGAAAACGGACGGCACGATCTTCAGTGAAAGCCAGATCTGTGGAACCATCGATCGAAATATGGTTGTCATCATATAAATAGATCAACCGTCCAAGAGACAAATGCCCTGCGAGTGACGCCGCTTCCGAAGCTACACCCTCCATCAAGTCACCATCTGTGACGATGGCATAGATGAACGGGTCAATGATCTCGTGGCCGCGTTGATTGAAATTTGCCGCGAGGTGCGAAGCGGCAATCGCCATGCCCACGCCGTTGGCAAATCCCTGCCCCAGTGGACCTGTGGTTACTTCCACGCCGGGGGTTAATCCGTACTCCGGGTGACCTGGCGTCAGGCTTCCCCATTGACGAAAATTCTTAAGTTCATCAAGCGAGAGATCGTACCCCGTCAGATGCAGCAAAGAGTAAAGGAGCATGGAACCATGCCCGCCCGAAAGGATGAAGCGGTCACGTCCCATCCATTTTGGGTTGCGGGGATTATGACGCAGGTGGCGAGTCCAAATTGTGTACGCCATGGCGGCGGTGCCCATGGGCAAACCAGGATGACCAGAATTTGCTTTTTGAACGCCGTCTGCAGATAGAAAACGAAGTGTATTAATTGCGCGAGTTTGAAGATTTTGTGTTGTCATGTGGGTTATTTTACCATCCGCTTAATATTTTTCTTTCAATTCCTTTTCAGGTAAAAATATCATTCCCTCTTTGTCATTACCAACCGAAGAGATATGTTCGGGTTTATTAACTGCGAGCCAGGCAGTGTATGCCGCAACAAGCGCATCCAATTGTTCTGGCAGATACAATAATTCAACAGGCCAGAGGCCTTTCATTATTTTATGGCGCGTGATCTCTTCGAAAAACTCCATGGGGTCTTTGATGTGAACGCCGCGCTCGTATAACAGCAACTGCCGCTGCAATCGTCCCTCAAGTGTGGGCTTGGGCAATGGTGCATCGCCCAGCAGAACACAATATCCCGCATGCGGATGTGTCTCCAGAATTTGATGGGGCGAATTTTGTTCGGGAAATTTCTTGAAGCCCATTTTTTCGAGCTTGCGGTATATCGAAAAACCAACCTGCATCCAGGCAGGGCAAACGGCCACGCTTGCTGGTGTCCCTGAAACCGTTATGCCATGTTCACGCAATATAAATTCGGCCATGCGGTATTCTGCGCTGCGAATCTTACGCGGCGTGAGCATCTCTTTTCTCATCTTTGCGCGCACCAGTCCACGGTTCACTCCCGCTGGCGCATTAACTGCCACGGTTGCAAACTGATATCCCGCAACAAACGCGGTGACATCGTCCAGTTCGCCATCTGCGAGTGCGAGGAGATTCAGGTCGCGATCCAATGCCGCGTAGGTAAAGGATTTTCGCCCGGAAGTCGGGTCAATGCCAATGAAAGTTGAGTCAGTGAAAAGCATAACGTAAGTATACACGCATACAAGTAGACAGAATACAGGAAAGCAGATCAATTTTACACCTGCACCAACTCGTTTACTTGTTCACATCCCCAGCGAAAGTTATACTTTGCCAATGATCCAATCTCAAAGAATTACCCTCTATCTCCTCATCCTTATTGCAGGCGCATCGTGGATATTTATCAGCGCCGACCCATCCGCCACAACAGTTGGAGCAATCTCCGCTCCACAAGCAGGCTTCGCCGCACCTGATTTCACCCTCAAAACTCCAGAGGGCGAAGAGTACACACTCTCTGAACTTAAGGGCAACGCAGTACTGGTCAACCTTTGGGCCACATGGTGCCCGCCTTGCCGCGCAGAAATGCCCGCCATTCAAAAAATGTATCAGGAGTACAAAGATCAGGGCTTCATCGTCCTGGCATTGAACATGACCTATCAGGATGATCCGTTCGCCGTTGTGCCGTTTGCAAAAGAATACGGTTTAACATTCCCCATTCTGCTTGAAGAAACAAGCGATGTTGCATCGATCTATCAACTACGTTCGCTGCCTTCTTCTTATTTTATCAATCGCGCTGGCATCATCGAAGAAGTCGTCATTGGCGGCCCCATGTCTGAAGCCCTGCTGCGCACCCGCATCGAAAGCATCTTAAAATAAAATGATCACATTATTTCGCAACCTCTTCACCCCGC
>JAVBXV010000315.1 GCA_030824405.1 Anaerolineales bacterium
AAAGAACGCAGGCTTTTCATCCGCTGAAAAGACGTGGCTGCCCGTGCATAAAAATTACAACGAAATTAATGTAGAGAAACAAAGCAACGAAGAAAATTCATTACTGAATATGATTCGGAAATTGATGAAAATTCGCAATGAGAAAAACTCCCTGCAAAAAGGTTCACTTGAAATACTGAAAGGATTGCCCGCGGGCATCCTTGGGTATGAGCGGAAATTTGAAAACGAGAAATTTATGATCCTATTGAATTTCGACAAACAGGAAACCGAATTTCAATTTGAATTTTCAGAATGTATTTTCAAATTATCAAACGGGGATGATGCAAAAGAAAAAGCCATTCACCTGAATGGCTTTGGCGGAATGATCGTTAAATAAAATGGGCGACCTTTACGGCCGCCCATTCAGTTATTTCAATTTTTCTTCCACAACCTTAGACAACTTACCCAGCGCATCGCTGACATTCCCGTCAGGGAAACTGCCTTGCGCCAAATTCGGACGGCCGCCGCCTTTGCCGCCGATGCCCGTGATAAGGTCGCCAGCTTTGAGACCGCGTTTGACGAGGTCTTCAGTCACCACCGCGATGACAGTTGTTCCTGTTACGAGGACAGCCGCTCCCGCTTTGGGATATTTCTCGCGGAACTTATCAGCCAGTGAACGCAAAGTGTCTGTGTCTGCGTTGGGAATTTCTGCCGCGAGAACATTCACATCTTTGACAGTTTGAACACTGTTGAGATGAAAGGCGAAAGAAGAAAGAGCAGACTGCATTCGCAGATCAGCAAGTTGCTTCTTGAGATCAGAGACTTCATCCTGCAAGGCCTCCACCTTGGCTGGCACTTCTTCGAGGGAAGATTTCAACGCACCAGCGGTTTGCTTGAGAGTCTTGAAACGCTTGTTGATCAGTTCGTGCGCGCCATGGCCAGTGACCGCTTCGATACGGCGAATACCAGCCGCCGCAGACCCTTCGCTGACGATGATGAATGCACCAATATCAGAGGTGCGGTCAATGTGAGTACCGCCGCAGAGTTCGAAAGAGTATTTATCCTGCTTATCGAGGGCAACGCCCTCGGCAGAGTTAAGGGCACTGTCTGATTCGAGAATGCTGATCGTTCTAACAATCTCGCCATATTTTTCACCAAACAAAGCCATTGCGCCTTCTTTTTTGGCTTCATCGAGTGACTTGGTCACTTTGAGCACTGGCATATCTGCGACGATCGCTTCGTTGACCATTTTCTCGACGCGCTCAATTTGTTCGGGGGTCATGGCATCTGGCTGGGTGAAGTCAAAGCGCAGATGTGTGGGGGCAACGAGTGAACCCGCCTGACGGGCATGGTCGCCAAGGACTTCATGCAGCGCCTTGTGAAGCAGATGTGTGGCGGTGTGATTGCGCATGATGTTGTGACGGCGAGCCACGTCCACTTCGGCGGTGGCTTTGTCGCCCACTTTGGGATGTCCAGAGATGACTTCTCCAATATGCACGATCACGCCCGCGGATGCACGGCGCACGCCAGTGACTTCGATCTGCCAATCTTTGCCTTGAATAATGCCTGTGTCATTGATCTGACCACCAGATTCAATGTAGAAGCCTGTCTTGGGCAGAATAACTTCCACTTGATCGTCGAGCGAGGCAGATGAAACAGATTCACCGCCAACGACAAGGGCAAGCACTACCCCTTCCACTTTGGGACTGTTGTATGGGTCATACTCAACGCCAGAGGCGCCGAGCAGGGGCGGGGTGACCCCGCCCTTACCCGATTGCAGGTCTTTCAAAATGCCTGCGAAGAATTCAGAATCTTCGCCGCCGAGTTTGCCCATGGCTTTACCGCCGCCAGATGCTTTGGCATGGACTTCTTTTGCTGCGTTGAAACCTGCTTCGTCAATATCGAGACCTTGCTCGCGGGCGATGTCACGGCTGATCTCGAAAGGCAAGCCATAGGTGGCGTACAGATCGAAGGCAATGTGTCCGTCGAGGGAGGTTTTATTTTGGGAGCGAATGTCGTCGAGATGATTCTGTAAGTGAGCAGTACCCGCTTCAACGGTACGTGCGAAGCGGACTTCTTCACGAGTCAGGTTATCTAAAATGGTCGCCTTGTTCTTTTCGAGTTCGGGATAAAAATCGCCGTAATAATTAATTACAGATTCTGCGACCCTGGCGAGAAATGGCTGGGTTAACCCGATCTTGGTACCGAAGCGCGCGCCGCGGCGGATGATCATGCGCGTGATGTAGTTGCGCCCAGC
This sequence comes from Anaerolineales bacterium, assembly GCA_030824405.1. Classification (GTDB taxonomy): domain Bacteria; phylum Chloroflexota; class Anaerolineae; order Anaerolineales; family Villigracilaceae; genus Villigracilis. The sequence continues at coordinate 2,237 of JAVBXV010000315.1, forward strand.
GTTGCCAGGGACGACGCCATCGGCGATGAGGAAGGCGGCCGAGCGGACGTGGTCGCAGATGACGCGATAGGGCGTGAAGTTTGCTTCCATCTCGGCGATGGAATGGCCCGTGAGTGAACGCAAAATTTCAAGCGAGCCCGCGAAGAGATCGGTCTTGTAATTGGAGTCGACGCCTTGCAAAACGGAGACGATGCGTTCGAAGCCCATGCCTGTATCAACGTGCTTGGCGGGCAATGGTTCGAGGCGGCCATCTTCGAAGAGATTGTATTGAATGAAAACGTTATTCCAGAGTTCGAGATAGCGCGTGCATTCGCCGTTCACGCCGCAGACGTGGTCTGTGCCACGCATATTGTCACGCTCTTCGCCGAGGTCAATGTGAATTTCAGAACACGGACCGCAGGGACCGAACTCTGCCATTTGCCAAAGATTTTCCTTGCGCCCAAAGAACAAAACATGCGAATGGTCGAAGCCAGGTTGTGTCTTCCAAATATCGGCGGCTTCATCATCGCGCGGAATATCGCCCTTGTCATCTTCAAAACAAGTGGCGTAGAGTTTATCTTTCGGCAGACCCCACACTTCGGTGAGCAATTGCCATGACCATGCAATCGCTTCCTTCTTATAGTAGTCGCCAAATGACCAGTTGCCGAGCATTTCAAAAAAGGTGTGATGCGTGTCGTCGCGGCCCACATCTTCGAGATCGTTATGCTTGCCCGCCACGCGCATACACTTCTGCGAATCGACGGCGCGTTTGTATGGACGCGTATCGGTGCCGACAAATACATCTTTGAATTGCACCATGCCTGAGTTGGTGAAGAGAAGCGTAGCGTCGCCGCCTGGCACAAGGGACATGGACGGCACGGCGGTATGTCCGTGCTCGACGAAGAAATCTATGAAATCCTGACGGATCTGGTTACCTGTTAGTTTTTTGCTCATGAGTGCTCCGAATATTTGAAATGGCTGGCGAATTATACCAAGTGATGAAAGAAGAAAGAGGAAAGAAGTGGTGAGTGGGTTTATGAAAATAAAAAGTCCCGAACCTGTTAGAGTTCGGGACTGGGTTTCTTTCGTTCAGTCTCAAGCCGTGGCAGGTTTCAATAACGCGCTTGTAGCGGCGGCTTGAGTTGCTGCGGTGGTCTTGAGGATTTTTTGCATGGACGGCATTATATCACTCTCGTGAGTGTTGGGGAATTGGGAATTTGGGATATTTTCCGCTGTTTACCTTCCTGTTGGCGACAGCAGGCTTATTCTTTCTCACCTGCCACCACCCGCTCGTTGAAATCTCCTTTCGGCCATGCTATAGTGATAATGAAACAGGTTCCCGAAAGGAGAAAACCATGTCATACAAAACGTATGTTGACCCGCGAGAGCACGAGGATATTCGCGCGCACAAGGGCGAGGGATTATGGGTGGTGTTGAATCATATTCGAGCAGAAAAACGGGAGGGGTTCGAATATTTTTTGCATTCCATTCTGATGCCCGCCATAGCACACACCCACCCAGAGACATATAACTCGGTCCGCGTTTTGCACCCCACCAGGCAAAACGAAGACGGCACTTTTACCTTCGTCTTTCTGATGGACCCCGTCATCCCAGGCGCCATCTACGATATCAACGAAATCCTGCATGAATACTACAAGCCAGAGCTTGCAAATGAATACATGAAGATCTGGGACGAGTCGTTGGCGACTCCGCAGTTGGAATATGAAGTGGTTCAGTCTGCGTGGTAAGAGTTCGCTGAGATCAAAGTAATTTTCAACTTCATCAGGTCCGCCAAACTTCGCGAGGCTTCGTGAGGGCTGGCGGGCTTGTGTATTTTGGGATACGGTATACTCCCGCGCATGACCATTACAGGTATTCTCACGCAGGGACATCAAGTGGCATCACGGCCATCGGCGGCGTATCCGTATAGCTCGCTGGAAAAGCAAAAGCCGTATTTCAAAGACCTCGGCCTTGACCTGTCCACGTATTTCAATGGGACGTTGAACATCTCGATTGCGCCACTGGAATTTGAAATGACCAACCCCGAATTTACTTTTCCGCTCGTCGAGTGGACGGATCTGCATCCCCCTGAAACGTTTTCATTCTCGCGCTGCAAGGTCAAATTTGAAGGGCAGGAATATGCGGGCTGGGTTTATTATCCGCACCCTGAAACCAAGAAGACCCATTTTCAAAATCCGTCGTTGATCGAAGTCATTGCAGGCAGGATACCCAATATCAAATATGGCGATACCGTTGAGATCAAGATCAATCCACTGGAAATCACAATTAAATAAAGGACATTGGTACATAGACTTATGAACATCCCCACCCACCATATCGACATCAATCAACCTGATTTCATAGCCGACCCGTACGCGCAGTTGGAGAGTTTACGAAATGACATGCCTGTCTATCATGATGCGGTGTGGAATAAAGTCTTCTTCACGCGCCATGCAGATATCTCGTCTCTGCTCAAAGATAAACGCCTTGGGCGCACCATGCTTCATCTATATTCAAGAGAAGAGATCGGCTGGCCACCGCCCGATCCACGCCAGACGGGGTTTCGAAGTTATCAGGATAATGTCTTCATGGATATGGAAGGCAAATCTCATGCGCGCATCCGCTCGCTGGTGACAAAAGTTTTCACACCCAAACGAGTCGAGAGTCTGCGCGGCAGACTGGAGCAAACCACACACCGTCTCATTGACGCGGTACAAGCGGATGGCAAATGTAATTTTGTCCAGGCCATCGCTGAGCCATTGCCCGTCGTGATGATCGCAGACCTGCTCGGCATTCCCGAAGAATATCATCAGCATCTGCGTCCGTGGTCGAGTGCCATTGTCAAAATGTATGAGCTTGGTTATACCGACGAACAAACCGAAGCCGCCAACCGCGCCGCAAGTGAATTCATGGAAATGATCGGCGGGCTTGCACAGGAACGCCGCGCCCATCCGCAGGATGATCTCATCAGCGATCTGGTGCAGGTCAACGAAAAAGGCGAAACGCTAACCGAAGATGAATTGCGCGCCACCTGCATCTTCCTGCTCAATGCGGGTCATGAAGCCACGGTCAATGGTTCGTCGCTGGGGTTGCGTGCCCTGTTCCAGAATCAGGGTCAACTTGAAACGATGAAAGAAGCGGTCAGTCAAAATAATACGTCCCTGCTAAAAACAGCCATCGATGAAATGCTGCGTTATGAAACTCCGCTGCCGATGTTCGAGCGTTATGTGTTGGAAGATATGGACATCAACGGTGTTGCGCTCAAGCGTGGTTCAGAAGTTGGATTATTTTACATTTCAGGAAATCGCGACTCGGCCCGCTTCGAACAGCCCGATGAGCTGGTTCTATCTCGTCAAGATAACCCCCTGCTGACGTTTGGTCTCGGCACGCATTACTGCCTCGGCGCGCCGCTCGCAAGATTGGAATTGCAAGTTCTGTTCAGTGTTTTATTTCAACGCCTGCCAAACATCCGCGCCGCAGGAGAAGCGCAATTCGCCAAAGGCTTCGTCATTCGCGGCCTGGAGAATTTACCAATCGAGTTCTAATTTCTTTAAACACAGACGCGCAAGAACAGAGTAGGAGCCAAAACTTCCTGCTCTGTTCTTTTTTATAAGCTGGTAATCAACTAATGGGTTCTGCGATGTCTTCGACAACTCTGGATACAACGTCATGCTCGTGAACAGGGTCAACCACCCTGATCGCCACATGATCTCCAGGTTTCACCCAAACCACGCTGTGATGCTCGATCTCTATCGACGCAACCCGCTGGGTAAAATCTGTGCTGTGTCCATGAATGTGGATCTTGTCGCCTAACTTCAACTCATCATCAAGCGCCAAAACCGCCACGCCCAAATGGCTGTAATAGTGGACTACCTTGCCAATGCTTACTTCCATAATTTGACTCCTTTCTCATGTTTCTTCACGATCAAAACAGAACAAGGCGCGTAGTGAACAAGCTTGCGTGAAACGCTGCCCATCAACCAGCTTTTAAACGGACCCATGCCGCGCGAACCCGCCACGATCAGATCAATTTGATTGGTCTTCACATAGTCCAGAATCTCTGTGGCAGCATCGCCGCGAACCAGCAGAGGCGTGGATAAAATTCCCTGTTTCAGGATCAGGTTCGAGGCGCGTTTGAGAAGCGCTTCTCCCTTCCTCACCTGCTTATCAAGATATTTGTTCTCTGCAACAATATCAGGATACACAACATAAGTCGTCTGCCATCCGCCCAAATGCGGCTCCATCAAAAGCGGAGATTGAACAGGAGGCAGTACATGCATCACGCGCACATCCGCGTTATCAGGCAGTGGGAATTTTCCAATGTAGCGTATCGCGCTCACGCTGGTCGGCGAACCATCTGTCACCACCAAAATTCGCCGCAATCCGTGATAGGGCGCGCGCACGATCAAGACAGGGCAGGCGGCATACTCCATCACCTGCTGCGCCACACCGCCCAACAAGATCTCAACGGTTGAGCGCAGCCCCTTGGCGCCCAGCACGATCAGGTCTGGTTTTTTCGTTTCAGCTTTTCTGAGGATCAGCTCTGCAGGAGAACTGAGTTCAATTACTTTCTCCACCCTAAAACCCCTGCCTGCAAGTTTGCTCGCAGTCCCTTCAACCGATTTTTCAATTTCAGAAATAGCCGTGATCTGCCCCGAATGAAACGCCCGCAAGATCAAAACGCGGCCATGCGTTTGCTCTGGAAAATTATGCACCAATTCAAGAGCAGCCTTCGCATGCTGTGAGCCATCGTCTGCGAGAAGAATGTTCATCTTTTTCTTTGGAGTCATGACAGCCTCCTCTCAAAAACATTCTCTTACAACTTTACTTTAGCACGATTTACAAGCCATTTCTACCCCCAACATGCGCCTCCCACCTACCCGAAACCTGCCAGCCCACTACAAACATTCGCCCCACTTTGGGGAACGCTGCTTCGCGTGGACATAGGCAATTTTTTTCCAGCATTCCACATTCTTAATTTTTCAAACACAGAGTACAATCTCGCCAGTTAAGCAGATCATTCAAGCGGCATACACAAAAACTGAACAAGGAGACACAAAATGTACACAACCGACATGTACGAAGGCGTGCTCGCTGAAACCATCACAATGACTGGCGCAAATGGCGACCAGATCAACGCATACATGGCGCGTCCGCTGGGCAAAGGTCCCTTCCCTGCGATCGTGCTCGCGCATCACATGCCAGGCTGGGATCAGTGGTATCGCGAAGTGACGTTCAAATTCGCGCATCATGGCTACGTGGCCATTTCTCCGAATCTGTATTTTCGCTCGGGGCACGGCACTCCTGAAGATGTCGCAGCAAAAGTCCGCGCAGATGGCGGCGTGCCCGATGATCAGGTGGTTGGCGACCTTGCAGGCGCAATGCAACACGTTCGCGCGCTGGAGTATGTCAACGGGAAGGTTGGCATCTTTGGCACCTGCTCTGGCGGCAGACACGCTTATCTGGCCGCATGCCGCACGCCAGGCTTTGACGCAGTCGTCGATTGCTGGGGCGGGCGCGTAGTGATGACCCCAGATCAACTCACCACCAATTTCCCCGTCTCCCCGCTGGAGTACACCAAGGATCTGTCCTGTCCGCTTTTGGGATTATTCGGATCAGAAGATACCAGCCCCACGCCTGCCCAGGTGGAGTTACATGAAGAAGAACTCAAGAAGTATGGGAAGAATTACGAATTCCATATGTACCCAAATGCAGGGCACGGCTTCTTTTATTACGACCGTCCCAATTACCGCCAGGAACAAGCCGTGGACGGTTGGAATACAATATTTTATTTTCTAAAAAAGAATTTGGGTTAGGAGCTATTCCCATGTGCACAATGATCGTTGAAAAAGTAAAAATAGAGGGCAGCGGCAAAGGCAACAGCGGATGGTTCGCACTGAATCAAGCCAACGTATCCTACGATCATCCATTCAATGCCCCATATGAACATGCGCTAAATATTGATTTCGTAAA
>JAVBXV010000322.1 GCA_030824405.1 Anaerolineales bacterium
TGCAAAGACACGGAAACTGCCCATGCATTTGATGTTGATCACAGATTGATCGGATACGATGATCGTGGCTGGTTTCTTTTTGCCTGGCAGGTTTTCCAGCACACGTTCCATGAATGGATTGGAATAGCCCGCATCAGCTTCCACTAGTGCGGTGCAAACTACACGGCTGCGTTCGCCTTGATCGATGAACAGTTGAAAGGCGCGTGTGGGTTCGATCAACTGCAATGCCTTGCGCGCATGTTGAACGCCTGTTTCCTTGCGGTCTGAGACGAGATGAATATATGCCAGCCCAAAATAGACCATTGCCAGCGGCACACGAAATTGACGGCGTTCGCCGATCTCTGCCAGTTCGCTGAATAGGTTTTCAGCGCGGTTGAGTTGATTTTTTTCCAGCGCCACATCTGCAAGTACACTGCGGCAGACAAAGGCTTCATATGAATCAGGACTGCCCGTGTATGCCCAGAGCGCGCCTTCAGCCAACTGCCAGGCTTCGTCTACGCGGCCCTGGCCGTATAAGTTATAGGCCAGATATCCCGTAGCCATCAGTTGTTCATACGAGGCCATGCCCAGTTGTTGTGCCAGTTCCACAGATTGGCGCAGCGATGCTTCGGCGCGTGCGGTTTCACCAAAGCGGGTGAGCACGTTACCAAGCGCCGTATATGCGGCAGGCAATAATTCATTGAGATGAAGGGTCTGCGCAATTTCAAGTCCGCGTTCGGCGTAGCGTAATGCGGTATCAAATTCGCGCCAGTATAAATGCGGCGTAACCAATAAGATACAAGCCTGCGCCACGATCGGTGAAAATTCATCGGGGGCGAGGCGCAAGGCTTCCTGCGCATGTTTGGTCGCAGATTGCGGATCTCCGTGCCACCAGCAAATTTGTCCAAGCGATTGAATGAAGTTGGCGCGCAACAATGGCGAAATGCCATCGGCGGTGCGCGCTTCTTCCACGGCTTGTTCTGCCAGTTCGCGGCCACGGTCCATGCTGCTGAGGAAACCCGTAGTCTTCGCCAGCGCCATCAATGCTTCGGCGCGGGCGGTGTGATCTTCCAACGGCGCAGACCGCAATGCCTGATCGGCGAGCGTCTCTGCCTGACGATAATTTCCCTGTGCGCGATAAACTTCCGCGAGCATGGTCAATGCGCGGCTCATGCCCGAGTTATTCTTTTGCGCGGCAAAGCAAGTGCGCGCATCTTCATAGGCTGTGATCGCCAGTCCCGCTTCGCCAATGCGGCGGTGGGCGTTGCCAAGCTGCAATAACAATTCTGGATGTGCGCGCATGATCTCGATCGGGAGCATGTTCAGGTAACGATGTAATACTTCCACGCGCCCGCGCTCAACGTAATCGGCGGCGAAGATGATAGCCACACGCGCCGCGGATTCATGATCCTGCGCGGCGGAGTAATGCAGGAACGCGGCTTCGTGCTCATTTTGGGATTCGTAAAATGAGCCCGCGCTTCTTTCGAGGACTTTGACCTGCCCAGCGTTCTCGCGCATTAACCTACTCAACAGGAATTCGCGAAAGAGATAATGGTATTGATACCAGCGGCGGTTGCGGTCTAGGCTGGTGAGGAACAGGTTTTGCCGTTCGAGTTCTTCGAGCATATCCTGCGAGTTCTTGATCTCAACAACTGCGTTGCACGAAGCTGCATCCATTTGCGAGAGGATGGATGTGCGCAATAAAAATGTTTGCAAACTTTCAGGCTGACGCCGAAATACTTCTTCGGCGAGATATTCAAAGACGAAGCGGTGTGACCCGCTCAAAGAGGTGACGATCTCACGCGCTGACTCTGCGTCTTGCCCCGCCAGCGAACTGCGTACGATCTGCAGTGCCGCCGCCCAGCCCTCTGTTTTCTGAATGAGGACGTTCAAACTTTCAGAAGATAGGTCTGGAGATTCACGGCGCAGCAGGGTGGTTACTTCTTCGTCACGGAAGCGCAGGTCATTGGCTCGTAATTCAGACAACAATCCACGGGCGCGCAGACGTGCCAATGCCAGCGGGGGATCTGTGCGTGTGGAAATGATCAGGCGTATGGATGGGGATGCGTTTTCCAGCAAATAGTCTACAAGCTGGTGGACGATGGGGCTGGCGACAAAGTGGTAATCTTCAAGGATGATCAGCAGGGGGTGGTTGATCTGTTCGGCGAGCTCGTTGATGAGCACGGTGAGCACGCGGCGCGAGTCCATGCTGGAGGTGGCGTTATCCAGCAGGGATTGGGCGTTTTGCCCGATCTTGCTTATTTTTTTACTGGCAGATTTTGCGCGGCGAATTGTTTCGATCAGGTGGGTTAGAAAAACTGTCGGATCAGAATCAGATTCCTCGAGCTGGTACCAGGCTGCAGGTCCAGAGTGAGCGCTGAAAAAATCCGCAAGCAGGGTGGTCTTGCCATATCCAGCAGGTGCAGAAACGAGGATGAGGCGCTGCTCCATTCGGCTATCCAGCCACTGAATTAAGTGGGGGCGCGGCAGAGAGCTGGTGCCGGGCGGCGGGCTGAATTTTGTATTGAGGAGCGGGGAGGCTTTCACGGGTGGGATTATATCCGCTAATGATTTGCAAAGAATCTGCAAATTGGTCATGATAGGATTGTGCTAAATTCGTCATAGACGAGAGGAGAAACCATGAATAAAAAGTTCTTTGTTCTATCCCTGTTATTGGTAATGGCGTTCGTTGCAAACGCTTGTGGCTCTACCGCCGCACCCGCGGCTACTGAAGCGCCTGCCGCAACTGAAGCTGCCGCAGCCACTGAGGCTCCTGCCGCTGGACCCGTTGTGTTGAAGATCGCTTATTCTTCAACCATCGACACCTGGGACCCGATCGCTTCTTTCTCAACCGAAGCGGCTTATTTGCCCAATGTGTATGAAACACTCTTGAAGATCAACAAGCCAGGCTCCGCTGAAAAATATACTCCAGTGCTTGCTGAAAGCTGGTCGGTCAGTGAAGATAAGATGTCTTATACATTCAATCTTCGCTCTGGCGTGAAGTTCCATGACGGCGAGCCGATGAATGCGGCCGCTGTAAAGGCTTCCATCGATGCTGTCAAAGATCACGGCGCTGCCGGCTTTATCTGGTGGTCTGTGGACAATGTGGAAGTTGTGGACGACTTGACCGTTAAGTTCAACCTCAGCACTCCTCAGCCGATCGATCTGATCGCTTCCTCCATGTACGCCGCGTACATCGTCAGCCCCAAGGCTCTCGAAGCCTTCGCCGCAGACGAGAATTTCTGGGCTGATGGCAAGAGCTACGGCACAGGCCCTTACATGGTCGAATTCTACACCCCTGATGTTGAAGCTGTCTTCACTCAGAACACCGAGTATTGGGGCGGTTGGGAAGCTGGTCAATATGAAAAAGTTGTCGCTTCTCTCGTTCCTGAAGCCACCACCCGTCAGCAAATGCTCGAAGGCGGCGATGTGGACCTCGCTGAACGTATCACCAATGAAAATCTCGACACTTTCAGAAATGATCCAAACTACACTGTATTCGAAGAACCTTCCTTCTTCAATTATGTCGGTATCTTCAATACATTGCGCGCACCTTTGGATGATGTGAAAGTACGTCAGGCACTTTCCTATGCCATTCCTTACGAAGACATCATCGCCATTGGCGCAGGCGGCCTCGGCACACAAAGCTATGGTCCCGTACCTGCTGGTGTCTATCCCTGGGATGACAGCGTGGGTCAATACACTTATGACCTCGAAAAAGCCAAAGCCCTTTTGACCGAAGCTGGTCACGAAGGCGGCGGTTTCAGTCTCAAACTGACCTACACTGCCTCCAACGCTTCTGAAGAAGCCTTCGCCCCCTTGATCAAAGATTCCTTTGCTCAGATCGGCGTGGACGTTACCATCGAAGCTCTCTCCCTCGGCGAACAGTTGAAACTGGCCCGCTCTGGCGCAGATGCTCAGGATATGACCCTTCTGCTTTACTGGCCTGCCTATGCAGATGCCGCCGCGGACAACCTGTGGTCATTGTTCTACTACACCGAGACTCCTTCCTGGAATCTTTCCTACTGGAACAGCGCTGAATACAACACCCTTTGGGATGAAGGCAGCGCATTGAGCGGTACAGATTTCGAAGCTTCAAAAGAAAAGTATGTTGAAGCAGTAAAATTGCTCGTTGAAGAAGCCCCTGGCGTGTTCTTCTACGATACCAAAGCGGTCTATGTGATCCCAAATACAGTCGATGGTTTTGAATACAACCTCAACTACCCGTTCTGGCATTTCGATTACTACACCTTGCGAGCCGCAAAGTAATTAGTTTTTCTCCTCCTTAGTTTGAATTCCCCTCCCTGCCATAAACGGGGAGGGGAATTCATCAAAGCCAATGCGCATCTTCGAATTCATCTTCCGTCGTTTACTCACTGCCATCTTCGTATTGATCGGCGTTTCGGTCATCACGTTTTTCCTTTCACGCGTGGTACCAACCGATACCGCCGCTCTTTATCTTGGAACCAAGGCGCGGCCTGAAGACCTTGAGCGCATCCGCATCAAATTGGGGTTGGATCGCCCAGTGCCTGTGCAATACGCGATCTACATGGGCGACCTTTTACACGGCGATCTGGGTACATCCATCGCCACCAAACGCCCTGTTCTTCAAGAACTCACAGACCGTTTGCCTGCCACACTTGAATTACTTTTTGTGGGCATGTTCATCGCCACCTTGATCGGCGTTCCGCTGGGCGTGGTCAGTGCGCGCTGGCAAGGCACTTGGGCCGATATGTTTGTACGCATCATTTCCATTGTTGGCGTTTCGATGCCCGCTTTCTATCTTGGATTGTTGATGCAGATCGCATTTTTTCGCAACCTGGAATGGTTTCCACTCTCAGGCCGTGTGGATGCGGACTTGCGATTTACAAGTCCCATTGACCCAATTACTTCTTTTTATCTGATCGATTCATTCTTAACTCTAAACTGGGTTGCCCTCAAGGATGTTTTTCTACACCTTGTCCTTCCCGCCTTCACCCTCGCGGCCTATCCTATTGGATTGATCGCACGCATGAACCGTGCCGCCATGCTCGAAGTGCTCAGTCAGGATTACATCCGCACTGCACGCGCGTATGGGATCAAACAATGGATCATCACCTATTGGTATGCGCTGAAGAACGCCATCAGCCCCACGTTGACAGTCATTGGCTTAACCGTCGCCTACGCGTTGACGGGTACATTCTTTGTTGAAGTTATTTTCAACTGGCCCGGGCTGGGCTTGTTCACCGTCCGCTCTTTGCTGGCCTTGGACTATCCCGCCATCATGGGTATGACCCTGCTCGGCGCAAGCGGCTACGTCATCATCAACCTGATCGTTGACCTGTTGCAAACCGCAATAGACCCCCGCATTCGTTTAAAGTGAAGCGCGCATGAACCTACCTGCTCCCGTAAGCACCGAATCTAAAAACACGCGCACAGCACGTCATGTGTTCAATGTCATCCTGCGTGACCCGCTGGCATTGATCAGCACAGTCATTATTCTTTTATTTATTCTCATTGCGATTTTCGCGCCGATCGTGGCTCCCTACCCAGAACAGGGACAGGGACGTACCAACGCAGCCGACACCATGCATCCGCCTTCGGCAGAATACCTGCTCGGCGCAGATAGACTTGGCCGCGATATTTTGAGCCGTATTATTTACGGGGCACGTCCTGCGCTGGTGGTTCCCATTGGTGTGGTGCTGTTCGCCGTATTGATCGGCGTTCCACTTGGGGCAATCGCTGGCTACAAAGGCGGCTGGATCGATGAAGTCATCATGCGCATCACCGACCTATTCCTGGCCTTTCCTTCATTACTATTGGCAATGGCAATCGCCGCCTCCATTGGCCGTGGATTGGACAAAGCTGCGATTGCGTTGGTCATCTCGTGGTGGCCGTGGTACACACGCATTGCCCGCGGAGTGGCGGTCAGTTTGAAGGAACAATATTTTGTGGAAGCCGCGCAAGCCATTGGCGTGCGTGACATTGTCATTATTTTCAGGCATATTTTGCCTAATACTTTGTCTCCTGTTTTGGTGCAGGCCACGGTGGATCTGGGCACGGTCATCCTTGCGATGGGCGGGCTCGCATTCATTGGTTTGGGCACACAACCGCCATCTCCTGATTGGGGCTTGATGATCAGCGAAGGCCGTACATTTATTCTCGATCAATGGTGGATAGCCACATACCCGGGCATTGCAATTTTTATCGTTGTGCTTGCATTCAATCTACTCGGTGATACTCTGCGAGATATCTTCGACCCGAGGCAATATAAATGAGCGATCTATTATCCATCAATAACCTCGCGATCGATTTCAAAACTGCGCGCGGCGTGCATAAGGCCTTGCAGAATGTTTCATTCAGCGTGAAGCGCGGTGAGATCTTTGGCGTGGTTGGTGAAACGGGCTGCGGAAAGACGATCACTGGCTTGTCCATTTTGCGCCTGCTGCCCAAGTCCGCTGTGGTGCGCGGGGAGATCATGTTCGATGATCGAAACCTGCTCACTCTTTCTGAAACAGAAATGAATGCCGTGCGCGGCGGGCGTATTTCGATGATCTTTCAAGACCCCACCTCTTCGCTGAATCCCGTGTTTACGATCGGCGAGCAGATCACCCGTGTGGTGCGCCAGCATTTGAAACTGGACAAACAGGATGCACGCACGCAAGCGGAAGAAAGCTTGGCGGCGGTTGGTCTGGCGGATGTTAAGCGTGTGATGATCTCGTATCCCTATCAACTTTCAGGCGGACAGCAGCAGCGCGTAATGATCGCGATGGCATTGGCGTGCCGTCCTTCCCTGCTGATCGCAGATGAACCCACCACAGCTTTGGATGTAACGATTCAGGCCCAAATCCTGAACCTGCTGCGTGACCTGCAAAAGAAGTTTGACCTGTCCATTGTTTTGATCACGCATAATCTCGGCGTTGTTGCCCAGGCTTGCGACCGTATGGCTGTTTTATATGCAGGCACAGTTGCCGAGACTTCACCAACTTCTTTTGTGTATGAATCTGCACATCATCCATATAGCCAGGGGTTGTTGGGCGCGATCCCACGCCCCGGCTCACGCGGACAACGCATGGCCGCCATCCCGGGGACTGTCCCTTCAAACCCCGGTGAGATCGTTGGCTGTGCTTTTGCTCCGCGCTGCCCGCATGCATTTGAACGTTGTTCTATCGAGAAGCCGCCTTTGAAAAATGTGGGTGAGTTTCATGAAAGTGCATGCTTCCTGCCTGCAAAGTCCCTAACCTTATGACGAATCAACCTTTACTTTCTGCTCAGAATCTCAAAAAGCATTTTCCATTGGCGGATGGAATTCTTTCGCGTGTGACAGGTGTTGCGAGGCGGTACGTCTACGCGGTGGACGGGGTCAGTTTGGATGTGCAAACGGGAGAGGTGCTTGGGTTGGTGGGCGAATCTGGCTGCGGTAAAACCACGCTTGGACGAATGTTGCTGCGCTTGATCGAACCCACTGCTGGGAAAGTTATTTTCGATGAGCATGAGATTACGGCGCTTTCCAGCAATGAGATGCGTCAGATGCGCCGCCAGATGCAGATCGTGTTTCAGAATCCGCTTTCGTCGTTGAGTCCACGCCGCAAGATCGTGGATGCGGTGGCGGAGCCGTTGCTCACACATGGCCTTGTACCAAAAGATCAGGTGCGTGCGCGTGCGTTGGAATTGTTGCAGCAGGTTGGCTTGGGCGAACAACACTTGGACCGCTTTCCACATGAACTTTCTGGAGGGCAATGTCAGCGTGTGGCGATCGCGCGTGCGCTGGCTGTCAACCCGCGTTTGATCGTGTTGGATGAGCCAACGTCTGCGTTGGATGTTTCGGTGCAGGCGCAGATCATTAATCTGTTGCAGGATCTGCAGCGTGAGAACGGCTTGACGTATGTTTTTATTTCGCATGACTTGAATGTTGTGCAGCATATCAGTGACCGCATTGGTGTGATGTATTTGGGAAAACTGGTGGAGCTTGGACCTTCCGAGGATGTCTACAATGCACCGTTGCATCCTTATACTAAGGCTTTGTTTGGGGCGATCCCTTTGCCCGTTGTGAATATTGAAAAACGCGGACTGGCTGTGTTGGAGGGCAATGTGCCCAGTCCTGTGAATCCACCTTCGGGTTGCCGCTTTCATACGCGCTGCCCATTGGCACAGCAGATCTGTCAGGAAACAGAACCAGTTTTCCGTCAGGTAAGAGGCGCGCACTTTGTCGCCTGTCATTTTGTA
>JAVBXV010000263.1 GCA_030824405.1 Anaerolineales bacterium
GACAGCCTGCTCCTGCAAGCCTATTCTCCCGCCGCAGTGATGACCAACGAGAGCGGCGATATTCTCTACATCAGCGGGCACACGGGAAAATATATCGAAGCGGCGGCAGGCAAAGCCAATTGGAATATTTTTGTGATGGCGCGTGAAGGGCTGCGCTACGAACTAAGCGCCGCTTTCCAAAAAGCGCTGCGCAAAAAAGAGACGGTAACACTCAAGGATGTTGTAGTTGGCACCAACGGCGGAACGCAAAGGGTCAATGTGACCATTCAGCCGATCCAGGATGCGGGCGAATTGCGCGGCATGGTAATGGTCGTTTTCAAAGATGTCGCCACGCCACCCATTGGTAAATTGAGCGTTAAGCCAGCGCACGGACGCGGAGCTGCAGCGAAGCACACAGCGGAATTGAAAAAACAACTTGATTACTCCCGCATGGAAGTGCAAAATGTGCGTGAAGAGATGCAGACTTCGCAGGAGGAATTGCAATCCACGAACGAAGAACTGCAATCCACCAATGAAGAGTTGACCACTTCCAAGGAAGAGATGCAATCCATGAATGAAGAATTGCAAACGGTCAACAATGAATTGCAAGCCAAATTGGACGAACTCTCGCACGTCAACAGCGATATGAAGAACCTGCTCGATAGCACCGACATCGCCACTTTATTTTTGGATAATGATTTGCGTGTGCGGCGTTTCACCGCGCAGACCAGCAAGATCACACAATTGATTCCCGCCGACGTAGGCAGACCGATCACCGATATTGCTTCGGCGCTGCTCTATCCGCAACTGGCAGAGGATGCGCGCGAAGTACTGCGTACGCTGGTCAAAGTGGATCGGCAGATCTCGCTCCCCAGCGGTGATTGGTTCGGCACGCGCATCCTACCCTACCGCACACTGGAGAATATGATCGACGGCGTGGTGATCACTTTTACTGATATTACGGAATCTAAAAAATTGGAAGCCCAGTTGAGGAAGAGCAGTGAGAAGTGAACAGTGACTGTTCACGAAAAGGAAATGCCATGAAAAAAACTGACCTCCGCCAGCAAGCCGAAGCGAAACTGAGCAAGCGCAAGACATCTCCTGTAATGGACGCAAACGCGGACCCCCTGCGCCTGATCCACGAATTGGAAGTGCACCAGATCGAATTGGAAATGCAAAACGAGGAGCTACTGCAAGCGAACGCGGAATTGGAATCAACGCTCAGTCAGTACGCTGAATTGTATGCTTTTGCTACGGTGGGTTACTTCACACTGACGCGCGATGGTACGATCCGCCGCGCTAATTTAACGGCTGTGAAACTCATGGGCGTGGGGCTTAGTGAACTGATCAAACGACGCTTTGCCGTATTTATTTCCCCTGAGTCGCGCATACCCTTCAGCACTTTTCTTGACAGGGTATTTACAAGCAACAACAAAGAAACCTGCGAAGTCACGATCCAGAAAGACGGATCTAATCCGCTTTATGTGCAGATCGAAGCCATCGTTGACTCTTCTGGTGGGAAGGATGGATTATGTTATGCCATAGTGAGCGACATCACCGACCGCAAAGCCAGGAATCAATGAGAAGCAAAGGTGAGATGTCACCGCAAGCCACTTGCGACTGTCCCTGCCATACGCGCGGCTTGGGTTCGCACCCTGGGGGCCGTTCAATATGTTTTCTGTCATTTGATTAGCATCGTTGCGAGTGGTATCCATAATGATCATGCTTAAAGCATGACCATTATGTTTGTGATTTCAAAATAAAGCCGTGCTGAACTTTGAGGTGGCGCACACGCAGTCCAATACCGCCCAGCCGCCCGAACATAATTCCCATAATGGCGCACATGATGAAATCTGCTTCTGGGGTAAATGGAGGGATGCGCCCGATAATGAGTTTGGCGATAACCAACAACCAGATCAAAAAGAGATAGATGCGATCAAACGAAAGGATGACCGCCCGAAGTTTAAGATCTGCTTTCATGGGAACAATCAGACTCATCAGAAAACCCACAGGGATAAAAAGTGTAAACAGAAGTACGACCCACTTCCAACTGAAATATCCGTTTCCAATATCGCGAAAGAAATAGAGACTGAATAGCGCAGAAAACTGGAGGAACAGGAAGGCGCGCAACCAGATTTTGAAGCGGCTTTTCTTCATCTCACCACGCAGGGATTTGAGATATGAAAACAGGGAGGTTATCTGTTGGATCATCCGTACTTGAAGCCAATTACAAAGCAGAGTGTCATCAACAAAAGCAAGCCAGGCAACACTTTGAGAATCGTCTCGCGGGAGAGGATGGGTTTACCCACTTTGAGAAATGAGAGTAAAAGACCGCCGACCCCGATCAATGCGCCGCCGATACCAACCAGTGAAAAAAGCGGATTTGCCTGCCCCTGCATTGACAAAATTATGGGCAGTAGGAAGATCGTCATACCCGCGACACCATGAACAAAGGCAAGCACAATTGTCGGGAGTTTTGATGGCATTGGAAATGAACGCGTGATGACAATTGCCAGAAATCCGATGATGACAAACACCTGGTATGGAACTCTGAACGATGCAAGGTATTGCCAGACGAGCCCAAGAGAAAGAGTTAATGGAATAATCGTCGAGACCATGACAACGACAGGGCTGTCCAAAACTTCAAAGCCCAGGATGATGATAAGCAGTCCCGCGACAAGAAGAACGCCAAAAGCAATGGTGTATGTAATGAGAGGCAGGGCGGAGAAATCGTCTATGACAAAGGCGATCTGATACACAGCCAGTAAGCCAGTGATGAGAAGCAGGATACGGTCAAGGGTGGATATTTTCATTTGGGTTACACCATGATTAGAACCATCGAACTGAGCATATAAACCGACGCATATTTGAACAATCCAAAATTCACTTGTTCGGAGGGACGCATCAGAGTGGCAATTGCCAGGGTGAGCAACCCAGCCGAAAGCACGATCAGGATGCGCAGATAGCCGACGGTCATGCCGATGCCCCAGCCTGCGATCCCCATAGCGAGCGAAGCAATCACGCTGGAAACAGCAATCACTGTGCGGGTGAATTCGAAACTATAAGTGGACGGGAAAGTTGGCACGCCCGCCGCTTTGTAGTCGTTGTAGTACTTCATGCTGAAGGTCAGAATGTGAGTGGGGATCCAGAAGAGAATGCCGAACGAGAGAACGACCCCGATCCAGTCAAAGCCGCCTACGCCCAACACGCGCCCTGCAAGGATGGGCATCCCACCTGAAATACCGCCCCAGACGATGCTCCAGCAGGTTTTGCGTTTGAGCCAGATGGTGTAAACCACCACGTCAAAAAACAGACCTGCAAAGATGATCAATCCGTAGAGCGCATCCATTGCAACTGCCAACCCAACCCCGAGCAGGGAAAGGGTTAATCCAAGCCGCAAGGCTTCACCGTCACTGACCATTCCGCTGGAAAGCGGACGTTTTTTTGTGCGTCCCATTTTGGCATCAATGTCACGGTCATACCACATGTTCAGTACTGTGCTTCCGCTGATAGACAGGAATAGACTGGCAAATAACCCCGCGATGGTTCCCATGTTAAAGATCGGACAGCGGGCGCTCATGTAACCAGCCAGGCCAGTGGCGATCAGTAATCCAGTTTGCAAGCCTTTGATAAGCGGCAGGTAGAGACGTAGTTTTGCGAAGAGGGTCTTCATGTTGTTACTCCATCTGAACTAATTTTGGGCAGGCGTTAGGCTTGCCCAAAATCAATTAGCCATCACTCAGGATCACCGAGCACAGCGGAAGCCGACACCAGGACTGAAATAAGTAGGTGTGGCATTGTTACGAACCCATAGACGTAAGTCCATGTCGTAGGTATCTTTCGAGCCGCCGCGCATGAAGCGATAGTGCATGCCTTCGTAGACATCTCCCGTCCATTGCCAAACGTTGCCAGCCATGTCATATAAACCGTAGGGAGAGGCGGAGTCGACGGTTTGATAACCGTCATACATTTGTCCGTTGTAGAAGCCAACGGGACTGGTGCGCGAGCCGAAGGAGCTCATGTCTTCAAATGGGTCGCGGCTGGAGTAGTAGTTGGCATTCTCACGCAGAATTTCCTCGCCCCACGGGAAGGGACGTTCGTCTTCACCGCGTCCTGCTTTTTCCCATTCGATTTCAGTGGGCAGGCGGCTGTCGTTGTATTCGCAATAGCCCCACGCGCCGAACCATGTCACATTGGTCATTGGATGATTCTCGTACCCAGCTTGAACAGTGAAAATTTTGCCATCGAATTTGATTCGCTGTGATGGGTCATTCAAGGGGATGAAGAGCCAATCACCCGCTTCTATCTTTTCTTCATGCTTGACTCCGCGAAACTCATCGCCTGGGTAAAAGCCGACGATTTTATCTCCGTCAACTTTGACATAGCCATCCACGAGTGCCATGTTGAGAAAGTCGGCATATTGGGCGGTGGTCACATCGGTGATCATGATCTCGTATGCTTCGGTGGATTCAATGTCTTCATGTTGTCCGAAGTGGAATTCACCAGCGGGAATTTGCACCCATGCGTTCGAGTCAACGCCCGTGTCGAAGGTCGGCATCGGAGCGTTCAAATCTACGGGGGAGCAGGAGGCTAATAACGCCGCACACAGGCAGAGGGTCAGAAAGATGCGCTTCATTGGTTCACCTCCTGTGCGAGTTCGTGATCAAGTTCTTCTGTCCAGCGTCCTTTGTTTTTGAAGAGGTCGGTCAGGCGGTAGACCAAAAGTATGGCGAGGATGACCAGCAACATGCCAAGACCGAAATCGATGGCGTACATCAGCCCGTTGACGAGTGGTTGCTGTTCGGCTTCAGTGACGAAGAGACGTTTCATTTCAAAAACGGTTACTGCGCCAAAAGCGATATCCGAAAGGATGATGATGCTCCAGCCGTACCACTGACGCAGTTTGCCTTTGAAGCCGTTCATGTCGCCAAAGTAAAGCAGGATGATGGTGGCGATGATGGCGGAGAGGACGTGCCAGTGACCTGTCAGTTCGATGCGTTCTTCGCGGGCAGGCCAAACGCGGAATACTTCATCCAGTTTGATCGCCATAAAAATGCCGATGCCGCTGGTGGTGAAGTTCATGAAAAGCATTTGCCAGGTGGGGCCAAACTTGAGCGGGTCACGGACGAGTGCACTGAGTTTATGACCCAAATTGGGTTTCTGGATATGGGCTGTGCCATCTTTGATGAGTTTGTTCCAATCCCAGATCAGCAGAAGCAGAGCCGCAAACATGGATGGTGTTGCACCAACATAGATAACCATGTGCGCGATGGGTTCAAGCGGAGTGACCACGCCCCATACGCCGAGGTTGAGTACGATCGTTCCCAATATCATCAACGGCATGGCAACTTTGTGCAGGATGCCTTTGAAGTTCAGCCAGCGTCCGATGATAAGTGTGATCATGATGCCGATCAACGCCAGCATGATGTGCAGGTGACCAATGACCGAATATTCCATGGTGGTTTTTTCAGGCAAACGGATGACGTTTTCCGCAAGGAAGGCTTCAAACCCGTTGCCGAAGAACGAACCTGGGACAGCGCCGAACAAAGCCGAAAGTACAGTGGTGACGGCAGTGGCAAAGAACGCGGCGCGTTCCAGATCAAATCCACTTTTGGTGTGGGCATATTCATTGTCGGTGACGTAGTATTCCTTGTTCCAGGGATACAGGGCAATGCACAGCAGTACGCCCGCAAAGAAGATCAGTGACAAACCGAAGATGTAAACTCCGTGAAATGCCCAATTGTGGCCGAAGTAGGCAAAGCCCATGCCGAATATCATGGTTAGGATGTAACCCACTGTGATAATGGCGTTGATGGCAGTCTTGAAGAAGGCTTTCATTTTCAACAAACCTGTCACCATGTACGTTTCGATAGCGACAATTGCCATGGCGATCGAGTGATACAAGATGATGATGCGGCCTTCGCGCTCGGCTTGGACGATGTCCATGCCGAAGAGTTTGATCACCACCTCGCGCACGCCCATCTCTGCCATCGGGCCAGAGAGCATTCCCCAAATTGCAGTGACGATACCGATCATGGCAATTGCCACGAGGATCAGTCCCTTGGTGGAGTTGAAGAGATAATTG
Source organism: Anaerolineales bacterium (assembly GCA_030824405.1). GTDB lineage: Bacteria > Chloroflexota > Anaerolineae > Anaerolineales > Villigracilaceae > Villigracilis. Next base: position 6,065 of record JAVBXV010000263.1, read on the forward strand.
AATCTTGTTTTCAATGCTGGCATAAAGTATCTCCGAAGTGAAAGTAAAAACAGTCCACGATTGTGATATGTTGCACAATATCGTAGCACGTAGTGGGCCGTTTGTCTTTGACAAATATCAAATCGCAGAGGTCTTTGAAAACCAATTGTCCAGCATTTTGCGCGTGCCTGGCAGAAGCAGGTAGATGAGCAAGGCTGTGCTCATCACGGGCGCAACCAGAAACATGGAGAAGCGCCCCTGAATGATGACGTCTGTCACGCCGACAGGGAAACCGCCAAACATGGACATAGCCGCCGCAAAAACTCCAAGGGGCAAAGACCAGGTTTTACCTTTGACCAGCGCAAAAATGAAGACTGCCCACGCCGCCGCGCCCCACCAATTGACCATCTGCGACATGGCATACATTGAACTAATGAAACCTTTGGCTTCCGTCTGGTAGCGAGAGATCGCGCCGACACCGTCAATGAAAGTCAGCACATAAGCCAATCCGCTGACAAAAGCCAGGGCGATGATTTCCTTCTTTATGCCGCCAATCAACAACATCCCAAACCATAGAACGAACGCGATCAGGAAAACCCAAATGGTGGGCGCGGGCAATCCAATACTGGACGGGGGAATTATCGGGAAGAAACCAGCAAGGAGTTGTACCGTAGCCGCCACCGTACCCCAAAACCAGGCCCAACTTGCATTATTCAAAAAGCCGTACAAGACCATCACCCACAAGGCACCTGCGGTAATTCCCAACCAGGAGAGCAATGCAAAAACGATCTGCACGGTAATGGCCTCGTCGGGCCGTTCCCCGAGCAGTTTGCCGTCAATATTGACCTGATAGATACTTACCATCAAAAACAAAACCAGCAATCCCGTCAGGATACCAAGGATGGATAGGGCAACCCCAAATTTTTTATTGTTTTTCATTTCAATTCTCCTTTTGTTATGCTACAAGAGTTGAAGGTTTCTTCGGTTTCAAATGTCTTTACGATCTTCACGAGAAATTCTTTGAAAGTTTGAATGGGTTTGTGTGTCATGTCATTTCGCCAAAATCAGGTCGGTCTGTTTTAGTGTACAGATTAACCTGATTTTCACATATGACTTTTGTCGTATCGGGATCAAGAGCAGGTAGATGGAATGATTCAAAACTTGATGACTTTCAATTCCAGCGACCCATCCCGCGCACAGGTGTCCATACATTCCAAGCAGCGGATACATTCGGTGTCATCCAAGTTAAGAGGTACATCTGCGATGCCCATCGAACATTCTATGTCACAGCGTCCGCAACTATTGCAGTGATTGGCGTCAGAGACAATTCGCACAGGCGAGATCTTGTTGAAGATGGACAGCGTCGCGCCGAGCGGACAAAAATATTTGCACCAGAAGCGTTCCACCAAAATTGAGCCAGCCAGAAAGGCGACGAGTGTCAGCCACAACAATGAGGTCATCTTGAGGCCAAAGACGGCGCGCACGGGACAGAACTCACGCAGGGGTGGAAACGCCGCATACAGACTGGCGATCAGTATCACTGCCAGAATCAGATGTTTTGCGTAACGAAGCGGGCGATCCACAAAGGCGGGCAGGTGCAGAGGCAAAATGGTTTTGCTCTGTTTGCCGCGGATGTGACGCCTCTCGCCGAGAAGTTTTCGCGTCCATTCTGCGACGAAATCCTGAATCGCACCTAATCCGCACAGCCAGCCGCAGAAGGCGCGCCCTGCTATGAGTGAGACTCCGAGCGTGGCGATCAAAACTGAGAAGTTAAGCAGGTTGGTAGATTTGAGCAGATGCCCCGTGAAAAGAAATGGCAGGAGTGTTTCGATCCCGCCAAACGCGCAGAACGAATCGAAGGATCCGCCACGCGAGGTTTCGCCTGGCATGATGTGGCGCAGTCCGATGATCAATGTTCCGATCACAACGATCCATTGGATAACGCGGCGGCTTTTGGCGATTGAGTAAGGTTTTTCACTGATGGGGGCGGTCATGCCAGAATCTCCAGCGTTATGAAAGCGAGTTGCATCAGCATGCTGTTTCCGTGACCTTCACCTCCACGTTCAGGTCCGAAGCC